>JBIKKU010000352.1:0-3396 GCA_044360245.1 Flavobacteriales bacterium
ATAACCACGGTCGCCTTGCAGGGTCAGGATACGTTTCCATTCTTCCGGTAGACCAAGGTATTGAACATTCTGCCGGTGCTTCATTTGCTCCTGCTCCAATGTATTTCGATCCTGAAAACATTGTGACGTTGGCCCTTGAAGGAGGTTGCAATGCAGTAGCATCTACCTATGGTGTGCTTGCTTCCTGCAGCAGAAAGTATGCACATAAAATTCCTTTTATCGTAAAAATCAACCACAACGAATTCCTTTCCTACCCTAATAAATACGACCAAATCATGTTTGGTTCCATTGAAGAGGCTTGGAATCTTGGAGCCGTTGCTGTTGGTGCCACGATTTATTTTGGTTCCGACGAATCGGCCCGCCAAATCATTGAAGTAGCTCAGGCATTTGAACGTGCCCACGAACTTGGGATGGCAACCATCCTCTGGTGTTACACCCGTAACAGCAATTTCAAAAAAGACGGTGTTGATTACCACACAGCTGCTGACCTTACAGGACAGGCCAATCACCTTGGCGTTACCATTCAGGCGGACATTATCAAACAAAAATTACCTGATACCAATGGCGGTTACAACGCTTTGAACTTCGGTAAAACACATAAAAAAGTTTACTCAGACCTCACCACCGATCACCCAATTGATCTTACCCGTTACCAAGCAGCAAACTGCTACATGGGCCGCATCGGATTAATCAATTCCGGAGGTGCATCTACAGGTTCGGGAGAAAGCGATATGGTTGAAGCTGTTAAAACTGCAGTAATCAATAAGCGCGCAGGTGGACACGGATTGATTTCCGGCCGCAAAGCCTTCCAAAAACCAATGAAAGAAGGTGTTGAATTGTTGAACGCAATTCAGGATGTTTATCTGGACAACAGCGTAAGCATTGCCTGATCAAAAAACTAAAGATATGGCCGTAGACGAAACCATGGGATGGTTCAAACGTGTGAAGGAAGGTATTACCACTTCCACGAAGGACAAAAAAGAAACGCCGGAAGGATTGTGGTACAAATGTCCGGAATGTGGACATGTTGCTACCACCGAAGATCACGCCATTCGTTTATGGGTTTGCGAAAAATGTTCTTATCACGACAAACTTTCTGCCGAACAATATTTTTCAGTTTTGTTTGACAACAACAAGTACCAGGAATTTGCCGAAGACATTATTTCGGGTGACCCTTTGGAATTTACCGACTCCAAAAAGTACACCGATCGTATTAAAGATACCATTACCAAGTCCGGATTGAAAGATGCCATTCGCACGGCGTACGGTAAACTTGATGGTCAGCCTACAGTTATTGCTGCTATGGATTTTGGATTTATCGGCGGATCGATGGGTTCTGTGGTAGGTGAAAAAATTGCACGTGCCGTAGACATGGCTATACAAAAGAAAGCTGCTTTGATTATCATTTCAAAATCAGGCGGTGCGCGTATGATGGAGGCCGGGTTCTCACTGATGCAAATGGCTAAGACTTCTGCAAAATTGAGTCAACTCAGCGATGCTCGTCTGCCTTACATTTCATTGTTGACCGACCCCACAACCGGTGGAGTTACCGCTTCATTCGCCATGCTTGGAGACATTAACGTTTCCGAACCAAAAGCATTGATCGGATTTGCCGGTCCGCGTGTAGTTAAAGAAACCATTGGCCGCGATTTACCTGAAGGTTTTCAAACAGCTGAATTTGTATTGGAGAAAGGTTTCCTCGATTATATTGTTGATCGTCATCACCTTAAAGAAGAAATTGCAAAATCCATTCGCTTTTTTCTGCAATAATTCTTTGGATTTGTTGTTGATAAAGTAATTTATTGTATTTTCGCACCCTGTTTAGAAGAATTAAGAAAATTTACGTCATGTACCTGACCAAAGAAAACAAACAAGAGATTTTTGCAAAACACGGTAAAGCCGCGTCAAATACAGGTTCAACTGAAGGTCAAATCGCGTTGTTTACAACCCGTATCAACCACCTTACCGGTCACCTGAAGTCGAATAAAAATGATAAAGTAACTCAGAAGTCACTTATCGACCTCGTTGGTAAGCGTAAAAGCATGCTGGATTACTTAAAAGCAAAAGATATTACCAAGTATCGTAAGCTCATCGAAGAACTTAACATCCGTAAGTAATTCGTGAATAATATTAAAAAGGGGGCAATTGTGAATAACGATTGCCTTTTCTTTTTTGGTTTCGGAAGAATTAGATGAATATACACGTAAACAAAAACAAAAGATGCAATTAGGTTTTACAAAAACGATCGATATGGGCAATGGTGCTCCTATCACGATCGAATCCGGAAAGCTTGCCAAACAAGCCGATGGTGCGGTGGTTGTCCGTCAAGGCAACACTATGCTCCTGGCCACTGTTTGCTCGGCTAAGGATGCAAAAGACGGTGTGGATTTTATGCCACTTACTGTTGAGTACAAAGAAAAATATGCTGCTCGCGGAATTTTCCCGGGTGGGTTTTTCAAACGCGAAATGCGCCCGAGTGACTATGAGATCCTTATCTCACGCCTCATCGACCGCGCGCTTCGTCCGCTTTTCCCAGACGATTACCATGCAGATACCCAAGTGGTGGTATTTTTAATTTCTGCTGATGAAAATAGTTTACCTGATCAACTTGCATGTCTTGCTGCTGCAGGTGCTCTTGCGGTTTCAGATGTTCCATTCAATGGTCCGGTTTCTGAAGTGCGCGTTGCCCGTATTGATGGTCAGTTGGTAATTAACCCTACCAAAACCGACCTCGAGCGTGCTGATATTGACATGATCATTGCAGGTTCTGCAAAAGACATCATCATGGTTGAAGGTGAAATGAGCGAAATTTCTGAAGATGACATGATCAGCGCGATTATGTTTGCTCACGAAGCCATCAAAAAACATTGCGCCGTTCTCGAAGAAATGGCTCTGCTCTCCCCTAGCAAAGGTGTTCGTCGTACCTACTCTCACGAGAATAACGATGAAGATCTTCGCAAAGCGGTTTGGGCTGCGACTTACGACAAATGTTATGCTGTGGCCAAAAGCGGCGGAAATAAAGACGAGCGTGCTACTGCCTTTAAACAAATCAAAGAAGAATTCCTTGCTACTTTAAGCGAAGAAGATCAAGACGCAAACGGTGGATTGGTTGCGCGCTATTATCATGATGTAGAAAAAGAAGCCATGCGTCGAATGATCATCGACGACAGTATACGTTTGGATGGTCGTAATACCACACAAATTCGTCCGATTTGGAGCGAAGTGGACTACCTTCCCGGAGCACACGGTTCTTCCATCTTTACGCGTGGTGAAACGCAATCGCTTACAACTGTAACCCTTGGTGGTGCGCAAGATGAGCAAGATATTGATGGTGTGATTTTCAAGAAATCAGACAAATTCATGTTGCATTACAACTTCCCTCCTTTCTCTACAGGT
>JBIKKU010000354.1:0-3378 GCA_044360245.1 Flavobacteriales bacterium
CGCGGGAGTCGTTGGAGACGATGGCAATGATGTAACCTGAATAGAGTGCTGCGTCTTTGATGGAAATGAAACAGTAATCGTAATACCAATGCTGACCGGCGGAATCGAGTTCGGCGCGTTGGTTGTTTTTTTCGAGGATGGCTTTATTCACAACCGGAAAATGATCGGTGCGGATGGAATCGTCGCGGATGTTTTCGGTGGCGATGACCATGTTGACTTTGGTAATGTGCGGATAATTGGTGCGGATTTCGGAAACGCTCTTGTACACTTGCGCTTTTAGCGAATCTGCTTTTTCGGAATAGATGCCGAGTTCTATGATGTATTGTCCGTCGCGTGTGGGTTGGAAGGCGTATTTTTTTATTCTACCTGTTGCCATTTCTTTTCCGAAACGATCGATGACAAGTTTTTTTTCGCGGCGCATGTTGCCGAAAAAACTGCGAAAAGAGGTATCCACTTTCATGAAATCGAGTCCCATGTCTTTGGCAAAAGTGGTATTGCGAATGACTTGTTGGTTGTTGATGATGTAAATGAATTCTTTGCTGGTATCTAATCCGATTTCTTGCGAGATGCGGTATAAATCGGCGCTTTCAATGCTGTCGGTGGAAAAGAAATAATCATCGTTCAGTCTGGTGCCTATTTCGGTGATGCGTTGGTTGAGGTCGTCTTCGAGCAAACGCAGCGAGAGGTCGTACATGGAAATCAACTGGTGCGACTGCGATACGATTTGCTGTTTGAGTTCTTCGTTGTTTTCCTGAAGTTTTTTTCGGTTGAAATAATAACTCACGCCGGAGAAGGTCACCAACACCACCAATACAGGCAGCAGGATGTTGATGAGTAATTGTCGGAGCAGTGAGCTTTTGCGCATGAAATGAAGATAAGAAGTTTTCGCTAAGTATGGCGCTGTATGGGATATTGCTTATTTTCGTTTATGGCCAAAAAATCCGGCGAAACAATTCGATTTACTGCCCGAATGCAGGAGCGGAAAAACAGTCTTGGCGCTCAGTTTTATTTTGTTTATCCGCGTTCGGTATTAAAAGATTTTGGTGTAAAAGGCACGGTGCGTATTCTCGGAACGGCCAATGGGGTGGATATTTCCAGGGCATTGATTCCGGATGCGGAGGGTTTTCATTACATCATTTTCGGAAAGGATTTGCGCAAATCGGTTGGTTGCATTTTAGGCGATGAGGTGGTTTTTGAGATTCGTCGCGATGAAGATCCCGATGCTTTTCCCATTCCCGAAGAATTGCTTGCTGCTTTGGAACTGGAACCCGGTACGCTCGAAAAATTCATGCTACTCACTCCGGGTGTGCGTAGAGGCATGTGTTATTGGGTGGATTCGGGAAAGCGTCCGGAAACACGCATTAAACGTGCCCTCGATATGGCGCAGCGTTTACAGGGCGATTTTCTCGACATGGGCGGAAGAAAAATTCGTCTGAGCAAGTAGTAGGAGTGGTGTTCGTGTTTGACGAGGTTTATCTAATTTTCAACAGGCTTACAATTCGGAGGGTTTTTTCTTTTTGGTGCGTTGTTTTCCTGCGTTATTTGCACCATGCATGATTCCCCCGCCGATTTGGCCGAACAATTTGTGAACCGTACTTCGCGTCATGTTTTTCTCACCGGTAAAGCGGGAACGGGAAAGACTACGTTTTTGCGTCGCATCATGCAGAGTACGCACAAAAAAGCGGTGATTGTGGCTCCTACGGGAATTGCCGCCATCAATGCAGGTGGCGTAACCATCCATTCCTTTTTTCAATTGCCTTTTGGCGCTTATGTGCCGCAGGATTTAAAACCGGAGGAACGTCCTTTTCATTTTCGTTTATCCGAACCGCACAACCTCATGCGCGAGATGCGTTTGCACGACCGTAAACGTCAACTCATGCGCGAGCTCGAATTGCTCATCATCGATGAAGTGAGCATGCTGCGTGCGGATGTGTTGGATGCCATGGATAAGGTGTTGCGTATTGTTCGTCGCAATGCACAAATGCCTTTTGGTGGTGTGCAGGTTTTGTTCATTGGCGATTTATTGCAATTGCCACCTGTGGTTTCCGATCAGGAATGGGAAGTGCTGAGTCGTTTTTACAAAAGCATGTATTTCTTCGATGCGCGGGTATTGCAACAGCAAGCGCCTTTGTATATCGAACTCACCACGATTTACCGACAAGAAGACGCGCGCTTTATTGCATTGCTCAATCATTTGCGCAACAATACCATCACCCCCGAAGATGTAGAATTGCTCAATGCCCATTTCCAACCCGATTTTCGTCCGCAAGCCAAAGAACCCGTCATTACCCTCACCACGCACAACCATAAAGCGGCTACGATCAATGCACAGCGTTTAATGGATTTGAAAAAACCTTCGGTTTTGTTTAGAGCACAAATCAAAGGCGAATTTCCGGAGTCGCAATTTCCGGTTGATGAAGCATTGGAGTTGAAAGTTGGAGCGCAGGTGATGTTCATTAAAAATGATCCCACGGGAGAGAAAAAATTCTTCAACGGAAAAATCGGTGTGGTGGACGAATTGCGCGATGATCTTATTGTGGTGCGTTTTCCCGAAACGGACATCACCGTTGAAGTGGAGCGATACGAATGGCAGAACCAACGCTTTGTGCTCGATGAAAAAAGCAATCAGATCAAAGAAGAAGTTCTGGGTGTGTTTTTGCATTATCCCATCCGACTGGCCTGGGCCATTACCGTGCATAAAAGTCAGGGACTCACTTTCGACCGCGCCATTATCGATACTGCCGAAGCTTTCGCTCCCGGACAAGTTTACGTGGCTTTATCGCGACTGCGTTCTTTGGATGGATTGATCCTCACTTCCAAAATCAATACACGTTCGCTTTTTCAGAACGACAATGTGCTTGGATATGCCGTGCAGAGCGAGAATCAGGGTAATCTCCCCGAAATTGCAGAGCGTGAAGCACGAATTTATTTTCAGCGCGAAGTCATTCGCACTTTCGATTTTAAAGATTTGGTGCGCAGCCTCGATCCGCTCATTCACATCAAAGAAGAAGATGATGGTAAACGCTGGAAGACAAAATTTTTATCCTGGGCACAAGAGCTTCGTGAACAAACCATGAAAGTAGCCGATGCAGGAGAAAAATTCGGTCACCAGGTAGTGCGTATTTTCCAGGAACAACAACCCGATTATGTTTTTCTGAAAGAACGCATTCAGAAAGCGCACAATTATTTTATGTCGGAAACCGAAGCTTTATTGCGCAACATTCGTAAGCACCTTTCGGCATTGCAAGAACTCAAACAAATTAAAGAATACGGTAATGCCGTGTTGTTCATTGAACAAAACTATACCCGCAAACGCGAATCGATACGCAAAGTGGTATTGCTTACGGATGCCTTTTTGCAAGATCGTTCTCTAAAGAA
>JBIKKU010000056.1:0-12181 GCA_044360245.1 Flavobacteriales bacterium
TGGCAAACCACAAAAAACCATCTTTATCGCCCAAAATAGCATTGACGCGGTTTTGGGAAAGGCCATTTTCTTTTCCAATGTGTTTGAACTTGTATTCTTGGGCATACCCTAATCCTGACAGGAAAAGGAATAAGCCAAAAAGGGCGATATGTCTCAAGAATAGGTTCACATTAAAAAGCTTTCGATGGCTAAATCGTAGGATTGCATTCCAAAACCTGCAATAATTCCTTTGCAGTGCTTGGCCATTAACGAATGGTGTCGGTATTCTTCTCGTGCATGAACATTCGAAATATGTACTTCAACAACAGGTGTAGAAATAGCTGCGATAGCGTCTGAAATGGCTACCGAAGTATGCGTGTATCCACCGGCATTAAAGACAATTCCATCTACTTTTCCAAAACCAAATTCATGGAGGTGATTGATAAGTTCTCCTTCAACATTGGACTGCAGGTAGATAAAATGCGTATCGGGATATTTTGTTTTTAGGCGTTCCAAATGAACTTCAAATGAATCATTGCCGTAAACAGATCGTTCACGCGTTCCCAAAAGATTTAAATTCGGACCGTTAAGTAGCAATAGCTTCATAAGATCAAATATACAAACTAAGGGCACTGTATAAAAATGAACTGGCAGATCGCGATAAAGGGATACAAGAATTACCTGAAGCTGGAAAAATCCCTGGCAGCCCATTCTGTTGAAGCCTATGAACAAGATGTGTTGAAACTCGCCAAATACAGTGAAATCAGCGGAAAGAACAAAGGTCCAACCCAAATGGACTTAGCTGATCTTAGGGAATTCCTGGGCTTTGTGCACGATCTCGGACTAAGCGCCACGAGCCAAAGTCGCATCATTTCCGGCATTCGTGGCTTTTACAAGTATTTGTTGCTAGAAAACGAAATCAATAAAGACCCCACGGAATTGCTGGAAATGCCCAAAACCGGAAGAAAACTGCCCGACACCCTGAATTATGCCGAAATCAATGCCATGATTGAAGCCATTGACCGCAGTCAGCCCGACGGTGAACGTTCCAAAGCTATTATCGAAACCCTTTACAGTTGTGGTTTGCGCGTGAGCGAGTTGTGCGATTTGAAACTTTCGCAGATTTTCGTTCAGGATGGATTTATTCGTGTGATTGGAAAAGGCAATAAAGAACGATTGGTTCCCATTGGAGATCGTGCATTGGCTCAAATTCAGCGTTATCAGGAACACATGCGTAATCACCTCAATATTAAAAAAGGCCAGGAAGATTTTGTGTTTTTGAACCGCCAGGGTTCCCGACTATCGCGCGTTTCGGTGTTTACGCTTATCAAAAAATTGGCGATTCATGCAGGAATCAAAAAAACGATTAGTCCACACACTTTGCGTCATTCCTTTGCCTCACACCTGGTGGAAAATGGTGCCGACCTGCGTGCTGTTCAAGAAATGCTGGGACACGAAAGCATTACCACTACTGAGATTTATACGCATTTGGACCGAAAATTTTTGCGTGATACCATCATGCAATTCCATCCGCGTTCCGGGAAATCAAAATGATCCGCGAAATATTTCGCATCCTATTGATTTTGCTTTGGCCACAAAGTTTTTCAATTCTTCTTCGGAATGGAAATAGACCATGATTTGCAAAGTCGACATTCTGAATTCATCTGTAATAATTAATTCAAATACCTTCCCTTTCGAGCCTTGGAGCTTATGAAATCCTTCATCTTTGGAAAAAGAAATTTGTGTACCTGAACCAAAAAAATATTCGGCACCACCGTAATTCAGCTGTATCCCTTGTTTGGGAGTGAATACCATTTTACCATTCACAAACACAAATCCTGAACGCCAAAAAATAAAAATTCCGGTTGCGAGAAAAACGAAAATCATGATTCCCCAAACCAAATTTTTTCCGGAATCGGCTTGTTCATCGAGAAAACGATAGGCTACTGCCATCAATGCTGCTGCAATGAAACCGGCAGACAACAAGGTTTTAATGCGACGGTGTTGGTCAAAACTTACCAGACTAATTTCCATTAGTGAGCTGTTTTTAACCAATTGTATTGAAACGAAAACTTACGTAAATCTTCAGCGATCCAAACATAAGTGACAGGAATCTTAGATTTCATCCAGGTTTCAACGGTTTTTTGTTCTTTATCGTTTTTAGCTGCCAATTGAATCATTTGGTAATCGTCGTGCAAATTAGCGCGATGTGGATTGGTTCTACGCAACAATTTCACAATGCGGAAGCCCATCAATCCATCTTGTGTTTCGTATTGCATCGGACGGCTATACTCCCCTACTTTCAGTGCATCCAGCGTAATAAACAATTGCGGTTCGAGATCGCGCACATCAAAAATGGTTTCACCGGTATATGGATTTGCAAATTTTCCGCCATTGAATTTGGTTTCTTTATCGGTACTGAATTTTTCGACACCTGTTTTCCACTCCAGTTCATTAGAAGTCAATTTGGCATAAATACTATCCAAACGCTGAGATGCTTGTCGGAGTTGGTATTGCGACACTTTTGGTTTTACCAGAATATGTGCGGCTTTGTATTCTTCTCCTCTGCGCTGAATGAGTTTCATGATGTGAAAACCATAAGCGGTTTCAAAAATGTCGGACAAAGGTTCCTCTGGTGACAAAATCATATTCACCACAATTGGCCGAAGATCCTGGATCGTCGGAATTACTAGCCGCTTCAAAACACCAGGTTTGACGATCATTTGGATCCCTGATGACTTCTTCACGAATGCGTTCGAGTTTTCGCTTCGCAGCTGCTTTTGCTTCATCGGTAATACCGGGAGCAATGACGAGATGTGCAAACTCAACAGTGGAATTGATAAAGGGAAGACTATCGGTAGGAATGGTATTGAAAAACTTCACTACCTCGCTTGGGGTAATGTTTACATTCTGCGTGATTTTGCGTTCCATGGCTTGCGATAGCAATTTGGTACGAATCAAATCACGGAATTCGTATTTGATCTCCTCTACTGATTTACCATAGAATTCTTCTAGCTTTTCTTTTGATCCAACCTGCGAAATAAAGTAGCGAATGCGGCTCTCCAATTCTGCGTCAATCTGTCCATCCGAAACTTCCACAGAATCAACTTCGGCATGATGTACAAGCATTTTTTCATACAGCAATTGATCCAAAATAAGTCCCATGGCATTTAGTCCTAAATCAACACCATTTGCTGCGGCTGAAATTCTTTGAGCTTCCAGCTCCGACCACAAAATCGGATGATCGCCAACAACAGCAACAATACGGTCGATATTGGTCTGTTGCGCGAACAATTGTCCACTTGTCAGCAGACAGCAGAGTAAAATGATTTTATTGAGTTTTTTCAACATAATTCTTTATTTCAGCACCTGCTTCATTTAAAAGATCGGTGCGCATTTTTTGGATCAATTCTGTTTTCCTCGCATTCAGGATTCTCGACTTGATGTTATCACGTTCCAATCCCAAAGGCGAATAATCATCCTTTAACTGGTAATCGTAAATAGCCAGAAAATAGGAGAATTCTTCATCGTCAAAATTAATGTGTTTGGTGTTCTTAAGAAAGCTGACCTTGTCTTCAATTTTCAACGGTACTTCTTTCAAAAGATCGTTAAAGAAGATCCAGGCTTCTGCTTCATTGTAAAAACTAACGGCATTTTCGGAACAAAATTTTTCAAGTTGCAGCAAATCCTCCTGATCGGTGCTTTTGTACCATTTGGCTACCTTTTCCTTGCCATCCTGATCTTTATTGAGTTTTACATAGAGCACTTTCACGATATAATCGGCCAGTTTGAAGTCGGCTTTGTTCTCGGTGTAATGTTTCTCAATTTCTTCTTCGGAAACAATGGTATCTAGTCTTTGGGCAGCGTAGGTTTTCTCGAATTCGTAAATGAGCAGGCTTCTGCGGTAATTGGCCAGACGAGCATCTACGTTTCTGACTTCTTCGGGTAATGTTTTTTCCGCCTGAAGCACGATGACCGTTTCCCGTATCCACATGTCAACGAAATTCCTGACAAATGCTGCACTGTCTTCTTTGGATACCTGATCTGGAATAAAGGGCATCACTTCTTCCATGGTCAATTCTTCGGCACCGACACTCGCCAGTACTTGCGATTTTTCACCCGAATCACTTCCGCATGAAGTTAAAAGGAACAAGCCTACAAAAAACGAAAGCCCGAAGTAATCAGGCTTTCGAAATGTATATGCAAGTTTCTTTAAAATCATTTGATGGAATAAAGCACATCGTAATTGATGACTACCGGGTATTTCGCCTGGAGTGATTTAATCCACTCGTCCTCGAGGTATTTCTGGTAATCGGTAGTGATAATTCCTTTGGCATCCGAAAGCTGTTTTGGAGTAGGCTCAAGAATGGCATTGCAACGGATAATGATGACTTGACCATCATGGCTGATATCAGCGGATAAGCCCGGTGCAGCAGGAAGGTGTTGTTTTACGATTTCATTTTCTTCGGCATTGAATTTACCGGAAACAACACGGAGGTTCAATTGTGATTCTTTGTTGTATTTCTCTTCAAGCTCTTTCACAGTCAAGCCACCTTTTTTCTTTTTAAGGTCTTTGCGAAGGCTTTTTGCTATAACTGCATTTGCACACATAAACACATCTACATCCCAACGTTTAGGCCACATGTAATTGTTTTTGTGTCCTTCATAATATTGCGCCAATCCTGCAGAATCTTTCACTGCTTTCGACCACACTTTTTTATCGGTGAGTTCAAACAAAAGAATTCCGTCTCGGTATTCTTTCATCAACAATCTGAATTCAGGGTATTGTTCTTCGAGTTTGGAATCCTCGTAATCGGTAAGCATGGCATTTACCATCTTATCATACATGGCATTGAGCAATACCGGAATTTCCTTGCGATCGCGTGGTCTGGACTTCAACATATAGTTCACGTAATCGGCCTGGGTGTAGGTTTTATTGGCAAATCCAAACATGAAGGCATTCATTCCTTTGGCTTTGTCGGAATTCCATTTGCTGTTGTAAATATTGGTATCTACTACATTGTAAAGTGCACGAAGCGCCGACAAATCTTCTTTGAAATTGTATTTCAATTTCAGTTTTGCAATAAACGATTTGGTTGGCAAAAACGATCTTGAATCTTTTTGCACTTTCTGCTTGAGCTGAAGTTTCATGTCTTCGAAGCTATCCAGTGGTTTCAACTCCAAGCGCTTAATGATGTGGAAACCTAGCGATGTTTCTACAATTCCTGAAAGATCTCCGTCTTTTTTCAATGCAAATGCTGCATCCTCAAAGCTATCGACCATTTTACCTGTTGAAAAAGGAGCCATTTCACCGCCTTTTTTAGAGGTTGCAGGGTCGTCGGAAAAATTTCGTGCGAGTTGGGCAAAATCTTCACCTTTTTCGAGACGCTGACGGATTTCATCCGCTTTCTTACGCGCTTTTTCTTTGTTTTCAGGTGTGTCGTCAGCAGGACTGGCAATCAGGATTTGCGCTACTTTAATGCTTCCGCGTGCAGGTCTTCTTCCTGTAAGTTTGATGATATGGTAACCGAATTTTGTACGCACCGGCATGGAAACATCGCCAACTTTCATGTTGTAACAGGCCGATTCGAAGAAATAAACCATGTTAAATGCGGTGAACCAACCCAAATCACCTTTTTGCGATGCGGCGTAGGTATCGTCATTCACTCCTTTTTGGCTGGCCACTTTTCCGAAATCTTCCTTTTGGGTGCGCTTGCGGATGTTCATGGCTTTATTGTAGGCAGCGAGGGTATCTTTTGGTTCGGCTTCCCAATCGCATTTCACTAAAATATGAGATGCACGAACTTCTTCTTTCAAACGATCGTAGGCTTCTTGAACTAGTTTGTCGGTCATTTGGTTATCCACCAAATAAGGACGTGCCAATTGCTTACGGTAACCTGCCAGTTCATCACGGAATTTCTTTACCGTATCCAAACCAAGCTCCTCGGCTTCGGTTACTTTGAGTTTAAATTTGGTATACAAACCAATGTATTCATCCAGGGCTTCTTTGGTTACCTTGGCATCCTTCTGGTTTTTACGAAAAATGGCTTCAAATTCGGATTTGTAAACCGGTTTACCATTCACCGTCATCACCACAGGATCCTGAGCTTTGACCTGGAGGGCGACAAACAAAAGGGAACTGATCCCGAACAACTTTAATGCTCTCATGATGTATGTAGTTTTTGGAACTGCTGTTTAAACAATACTGTAGTTAGGTGCCTCACGCGTAATGGTAATGTTATGCGGATGACTCTCCCTGAATCCTGCAGTAGTAATACGCACGAATTTAGAAGTTTTCTGGAGAGTTGGGATATCCGTTGCTCCACAATACCCCATACCGGCACGCAATCCGCCGATGATTTGGTAAGTCACCTCAGAAAGACGTCCCTTGTAAGGCACGCGACCCGAAATTCCTTCGGGAACCAGTTTTTTAATATCATCTTCCATGTCCTGGAAATAGCGGTCTTTGGAACCTTTTTGCATGGCTTCGATAGATCCCATACCGCGGTAGGACTTGAATTTTCTTCCTTCGTAAATAATGGTTTCTCCCGGTGATTCTTCAACACCTGCAAACATGGATCCTACCATAATGGTAGATGCACCTGCAGCAAGTGCTTTCACAACATCTCCCGTATAACGAATTCCTCCATCGGCAATCAAGGGAACGTCGGTACCTTTCAATGCTTCGGCAACCATCATCACCGCCGACAATTGAGGTACTCCAACACCGGCAATAACGCGGGTGGTACAAATCGATCCTGGTCCTATTCCAACTTTCACGGCATCTGCTCCGGCTTCTGCCAAGGCTAATGCAGCCTCACCGGTGGCAATATTACCAACGATAACTTGCAGCTCAGGGTATTTGGCTTTAACCATTTTTAACGTTTCAATTACACCCTTGGAGTGTCCATGCGCAGTGTCGATGGTAATGGCATCTACACCTGCTGTAACAAGGGCAGCAACACGGTCGAGCGTATCGCCGGTAACACCAACAGCAGCAGCAACACGCAAGCGACCAAATTGATCTTTGCAGGAATTTGGATGTTCTTTGAGTTTAATGATATCGCGGTAGGTAATCAGACCAACTAAAATACCTTGATCGTCAACCACCGGAAGCTTCTCAATTTTATTGGCTTGTAAAATTCCTTCTGCTTTAAATAAATCTATTCCCTTGGTGGCGGTTATAAGGTTGTTGCCGGTCATGACTTCAGCCACGGGACGACTCATTACTTTTTCAAAACGTAAATCGCGGTTGGTTACAATTCCCACTAGCTTACGGGTAGCGTCAATTACCGGAATACCGCCAATTTTATTTTCTGCCATTAGTTTGAGGGCATCTCCCACTGTAGCATTCACCATGAGCGTTACGGGATCCTGGATCATTCCGCTTTCTGAACGCTTTACTTTCCGCACTTCATTGGCCTGAGCCTCAATGGTCATGTTTTTATGAATAACCCCAATTCCCCCTTGTTGTGCAAGTGCAATAGCCAGCTCACTTTCCGTAACAGTATCCATAGCAGCAGCCACAACAGGCAGATTGATGATAATGTTTCGAGTGAATTTGGAGCGAATGTCCACATTTCGTGGCATCACTTCCGAGTAGCTGGGAACAAGCAGCACATCATCGTAAGTTAGGCCTTCACCGATGATTTTTCCGGGAGTTGTTGTCATATCTGTTGCAAAGATTAAAATTGCGCAAAGATAGGAAAAAACAAGCCTCAATCAGCGAAATTCAGGTAAAGGCTTTGTTAATCCCTGAGGCTTGGTTTCATAACAATTGTTCTTTAATCTTTCTTAGTTTTGTGAGGCAGAAAAGGACCAAGAGATGATAGGCAATGCATTCAGATTAAGAGGAAATTTCCGCATTTGGAAAGTTGTATTGCTATTTCAAATTAGTGCAATACCTGCGCTTGTGGAGGCTCAGGAATTCAAACGGCATGGCTTAAAAGAGAATACCCTCACAGCCCATCAATGGCGACTGGAACCTTTTGTCCATGTTTTAAAAAATGGTGCATCCGATTGGGATTATGAGGACGTGGATGTAAAAGGTCCATTTTTGATTGGAGGTGGACTAAAAATCACCCTCAAAAACAACATCACCCGGGGCATTGGATTTGGAGCCGGAATCGACTATGCCACCACGGGTTATCTTCGTTTAAATGCCCTGCTCGATCTTGATTTCCTTTTGCACATTAAATCTCCCGATGGAAAACTTGGAGAATCTTTGTTGAATAGACTCAGCTTTACGAGCATTTTAGGAAGCAAGGATGGAAAAAATGTAAAGGAATATTACCTCGGCCTGAATTTTATCCAGGTTCACATCCATCAGTATTCGCTTCATTTTGGTTTGAATAAAGGATTGTTTCGAAAAACGCATCCTCCGGTTTTTGCAGATCAAGGCATATTGTTTGGCATTTCCTATTCCTTTAAAAAATGAAAGGCACTTTAAAATTAACGCTGATTCTTGCGGCCTTGTTTCTTTCCAAAGGAATCAATGCCCAAAGGCTGAGTTCCGGAATTTCCTTAACTACTCCACTCGCAGGATTTGTTCATTTTGAAGAGAATTACTACAACCCCATCAATACCATGAGCATTTATTTTGTGCATGGTCCGGGGGAGGAAGACAAGCGGAAAACTTTTTTTTCTCCACTTGGTTTAGGTGGAAAATGGTACAAAACGTTTGGACTAGGAGCAGGATTTCAACTAAAATTGGATTACAGTCGATTTAATTTAAGGCTGGGTTATCAGGTCTTGTTCAACAGCGCCACCGTTCGGCTTAATCATTTTGAATACAACGGCGAATTGGATGAATACAAGGCCTTATTCAACATGCTCAATTTTCAGCATCGTATTCCGTTAACCTTTTCCGTTGACTTAAAGAACAAAGAAAATTCACCCATGCTCTTGTTAGGAATTGAATGGGGAAGAATGTTTTTTATGCAGGAAAAAATAGATTGGGACGATGGTTATTACGACCGCTACTCCATTCCCTTTATGTACAGTAAATACTACGATCGCGAATCTTTTCTAACGGCCAACGCAGGCTATGGAAAACGTTTCAAAAATTTGGAATGGAATGTCATGTTTAAATTCCGCTTTGACGCCGGAAAGGAAAATCTAAGCATTCGAAACCATCAAATAGAAGGCAGCGTGCTTTGGTATTTGTCATACAAATCTTTAAAACGCGATCATTTCATTTTCTATGAAGAATAAAACGTTTTGGTTGTTGTTCGTTGTGACTTTCGGTGCTTGTCAGAAATTAGATGCGCCGGAGGAAATCATTATTGATCGTCTTGGTTGGCTTGATGCTGCAGGAATTACCAAAATACAATACCTGTCGCATTCGGGCGGGAATTTATATTTCGAGGCCGAAGTTGCTGCGATGAAAAATGGCGAAATCGTTTTATCCTATCCCGATTCATCTTTTTTTCCGGTTACTGGATTACCCTTTTCTACCAGCGTTTTGGTAGATTCCGTTTATCAAGTGGAACTCACCGGTAATTCAGGTTTTCAGAATATTCTTTTGGTAGATGAATCTTCCGAAGATTGGTTGTTTGTGGACAATGGAGATTTCGTTTCTGCTATGTATCGTATTAAAAAACTTTCTAAAACAAGTTCATCGCAATATTGTGGATTTGGTTTTTTTGCGCGTGATGAGCAGAATGGAGATAGTCCGGTGCATTTTTTCCGCAGTGCCAATGGAAGCCTATTTGAGCATACCGATCAGGAAATCATGCAATTTTTGGCGCAAAACTATCCAAAACTTGGTTTAGCCTCCGGATCTTCACTTTACGATGCTATTGATAAGGCTGCGGATGTGCTTATTGCAAATCCACTTTCAACCGATCGTTCCATTACTGTTGTCAGTGGCAATCCTGATGATGGAAACAGTCAGATTACACTTACGAACCTTATTCAAAAATGCCAAACCAACGGCATTCGCATCAACATGATTTTTCAGTCCTATGTTTCCTACAACCCCTACAAACTTGCTTTATTGACAGGAGGGTTTATTTCAGAGAATAACAGTACTCCCCTGTATAGCGGGTATAAATACAATACGGCAAAAACAGTGATCTACCACAATCTCGAATTGATCATGAATACCGGAAAACGTTACAGAATCAGGGGACATATCAACAGGGCTTCGAACTGGGTTTCCGGTCAGGAAATCGGCGCCTATTTTGTCATGGATTATTTTCTGGACATTGATTCTCCTTATTTTCAAGATGATCTGATCGACGATTTGGATATTCATCACAAACTTCCTGTTTACATAAAAATTCCATGAAAAATCTGCTGTTTCTCTTAATCGGAATTGCATTTTTTCCGGTGGTACATGCCACACAGGACATTCATCCTGCAGTGCAACAGGGGCATTTCGGCTCGGTTAGCGCCATCGCTTTAAGTCCAGATAACAAAACCATTGCCTCACTCGGTGATGACGGTCAGCTGATTCTTTGGGATTTGAATTCGGGGATGCAATTGAAACGTAAAATGCTTTACGGCATTACTGCTCCATTGCAACTGAATTATGTCGCCAAGGACAACATTCTCATCAAATCTCCTGATCGGAATTTATCCTTAAACCCATTTACCAACGTATTAACCCAAGAGAGCAAAACAAAAGAGTTTTTATTGACTGCAAAACAATTTTGGTTTTACGGCGATAACAAAGCGGTTTTGAATGGTCCGGAAATTTCTTTTTTCGAAAGAGAAATTCGCATAGCCAAAAGGACTTCAAGGTATTTTAATGAGGGCTTTACAGCATGTATCGGACATGCGGATTTACCCTATGTTTTTGCAGCTTCTAAAGATGGTTTAATCTACGTGTATCACGTAAAAACAGGTAAACCGGTGAAACGTTTGAATGCTCATCGTTCTTCGGTAAACGATGTTTGCATTTCTTCCGATGGTAAATACCTCTACTCTGCTTCAACCGATCGCACCATCATTGAATGGGATACTAAAACCCTTCAAATGCTCAGAAGGTTCAATGGATTTTCTTACCGCATTACCTCGGTCTGTTTTACGGAGAACAATACCAGACTTGCCTTTGGCGACGAAATTGGCAACATTAAACTGTTCGATTTAAACAATTATTCTCAACAATTTCGCACGCTAAAAGTTTCCAACCACGCTGTTTTGGGCTTATTTCCTGATGTCAAAAACAACTTGATTTTTTTCACTCCCGAAAACAGAATACAATCACTTCAACCCTGGAATTCAAAAATAAAAACCATTTCACGTTACCATCGATTCAACTGGAAAATCACGCAACAAGGTATTTTTGAAAGAGGACTTGGCATGTACCTGGACCCAAGGTTTGATGATTTTTTACTTTCCACAAACGATAGTCTGGATATTTTTCTTTTTGCAGGGAATGAAGTGCGCAATCGCAACAGAAGAAAAGTAGTGGTTAAACGTGAAGGAAAATCAAGAAAAAACATCCGACATACGGTAGATTATTTTAAGGCCTTAGAGGTGCTGAACGATAGCACTTATTGTGTATTGCGCAATGTGGAAAAGGTCCAATTCATGTCGGAGGCCGATCAAACAGCGCTTGATATTTACCTGTTTCGAAAAAACAAATTGTATCGAAAAACCATTCCCAACTCGGCTAATTACAAGGATCTTGTTAAATGGAATGAACAGGAATTGCTTCTTTCGGATGGCTTTGGTTCGCTTACTGTAATTAATGTTTACACCAACATAAAACGAAACCTGAAGCAAGTTTCCGCAGCAGCTTTGCCGCATACTTTTCAGCGTAAAAAAGGTCACATTGGAATTCACCAAAATGGAATATTGCATATTGTCATTCCTGATAAAAACGGCAATGGCAAATGGTATGGGCCTTTTACCGGACATGATGCTACGGTCAATGATTTTGATGTTTCCCCTGCTCAAAACCTTGTGGTAACAGCATCGGATGATGCAACTGTGAAATTCTGGGAATTATCGAGCGGTAAATTAAAATCTACTTTAATCCCCACAGGCAACTCAAATTTTATTTTACTCGATACTTTGGGAAATTATCAAATCACCAAAAACGCTTACAAGAAATTCGGGTATGCCAAGGGAACCGATTTTATTTTTCCTGATCAATTTGACTTAAAAAACAACAAACCACATGCCGTATTGAAAGCCACCGGAATTGGAGATTCTGCATTGGTTCACATGCTCGAAAAGGCTTATTCCAAAC
>JBIKKU010000066.1:0-11197 GCA_044360245.1 Flavobacteriales bacterium
AGCATCATTCCATTGGTAACTGTATGGTGTTGTACCTCCAACAACTGTTGCTGTTGCAAGACCATCACACGATCCGAAACATTTTGCATCGGTAGGAGTAACGGTTAATGAATATGGTGCCGGCTGGGCAACAACAACCGTTGCAGTTGAAATACATCCGTTAGCGTCTGTTACAGTTATAGTGTATGTATCAGCAATTAAAGCGGAAACAGAAGCAGTAGAACCAACATTCGCTCCACCTGAATTTGTCCAGGCAATTGTATATGGCGCTACCCCACCTGAAATTGTTGCGGAAACTGTACCATCAGATCCTCCTGCACATTGCACATCAGTATGATTCGCATTAACAAGCAATGCTGAAGGTTCTGTAATGGTAACGGTACCTGTTATCGGGCATCCATTGGCATCAGTGACGGTTAAAGTCCATGTTCCCGGAGCAAGATTGGTTGCTGTTTGTGTAGTTTGCACCGGAGTGGTATTCCACGAATAGTTAAATGGAGCAGCACCTCCTGTCATGACTCCATTCGCAGATCCATTCGCAGCACCGTTGCAAGTAACTTGCGAAGTAATTGTCATTGCGAGTGTACCTGCAGCATTATCGTTAATGGTTACGTTGGAGGTTAAAGTACATCCATTCGCATCGGTGATGGTTAAAGAATATGTTCCTGCTGCAACACCTGATTGTGTATCTGTAATTGAGCCGGCATTCCAGTTGTAAGTGTATGGAGCTGTTCCACCGGTTACAGTTGCTGTAGCAGATCCGTTCGCATTTCCACAACTTGAATTTACTGTTGTGAATGTTACAGCTAATGCTGCCGGAGAAGTAACTGTTGCGCTACCTGTTGCAGAACATGCATTAGCATCCGTAACTACCAAATTGTATGTTCCTGCGCACAATCCTGTTTGGTTTGCACCATTTAATCCACCTGTCCAAACATACGTTAATGCTCCTGTTCCGCCCGATGCCGAAGCAGAGACCTGACCATCGCAAGAAGCGTTACACAATGTTGGAGTAGCTGTTACAGAAGAAACAACAATTGCTGTCGGTTCCGAAACCGTTGCTGCTTGTGTTGCAATGTTTCCGTTGGCATCAATTACCGTTAACGAGTAATTTCCTGCGCACAATCCGGTAAGATTTGGATTGGTTGATCCATTGCTCCAGGAATAAGTATAAGGAGCTACACCACCGGTAACGGTAGAAGAAACTTGTCCAATACATGTTCCATTACATGTGAGGTTTAATGGTGTTAATGTAACAACGAGTGGCAAGGGTTGGGTTATGGTCACACATACTTGCGCTGAACATCCACTTGCATCGGTAACGGTGACACAAGCATTCCCTGCACACAAGTTATTGACGGTAGCTGTAGTTGCACCATTGCTCCATAAGAATGAATATGGCGCTATTCCACCGGCCACTGTAACTGTTGCACTTCCGTTACAAATTCCCGCACCTGTTGCGTTACTGTTAACGGTTGCCGTCGGAACAGGTCCTGCAAGATTTGCTACAGTTGCTGTTCCTGTTGCAGAACATCCATTGGCATCGGTAGCTGTAACATTGTATGTTCCTGCAGCGATATTTGTGGCCGTTGCAGTGGTTTGTACCGGTGTTGTATTCCAGCTGTAGGTAATCGCCCCGGTTCCACCTGTTGCATTTGCTGAGGCAGATCCATCTGCAAGTCCGCAATGCGCATCTATTACCGATGGCGCTAAAAGCAATTGTGTTGGATTATTTAATGTAACAGCATTTGTGGCAGAACACCCATTGGCATCGGTTACGGTAAGTGTATAAGTTCCTGAACAAACTCCTGTTTGATTGGCACCTGCTCCTAAGCCTGACCATGAATAGGTCAATGCACCGGTACCACCATTTGCAGTGGCAGATAATGTTCCATCACAAGCTCCGAAGCATAACGGGTTAGAACCAAAGCTTGAAGTAATGTCGATGATGGTAGGTTCTGTAACCGTACTTGAAGCTGTGGCAGTATTTCCATTAGCATCTGTTACGGTTACTGAATAATTTCCTGCGCAAACTCCGGTAATGTTGGCTGTTGTTGCGCCATTACTCCAGAGATAAGTATAAGGAGCAACACCGCCTGAAGCAGAAGATGAAACAGCTCCATTGCAAACCCCATTACAAAACAAATTGGTTGGAGTTAAACTTACTGAAAGCGGACCGGGTTCGGTAATAGTCACACAAACGTTGGTGGTACATCCTGCAGCATCGGTTACCGTTACGCAATTATTTCCAGCGCACAAGTTCGCAGCTGTTGCAGTAGTTACTCCATTAGCCCATAAGTAGGTATATGGAGCCACTCCTCCTGTTGGTGTTACCGTAGCTGAACCGTTACACAAACCTGCACCTGTCGCATTGTTGTTTACCGCTGCAGTTGCAGTTGGACCTGCAATGTTGGTAACCGTAGCAGAGGTTGTTGCTGTACATCCGTTGGCATCGGTTGCAATTACGGTATAAGTTCCTGCAGGAAGGTTACTGGCAGTTGCAGTGTTTTGAATTGGCGTTGTATTCCAACTGTATGTAATAACTCCTGTTCCACCTGAACCATTTGCGGTAACAGATCCATTGGATTGACCACAATTTGCGTCAATGTTGGTTGCGCTAACCGAAACTGCAGTTGGTTGCGTAATTATCACGTTGGTTGTTGCTGTGCAACCATTGGCATCGGTAACAGTAACATTGTATGTTCCTGCTGCTAGTCCGGTTGGATCTTCTGCAACGGAGGTATATCCTGCAGGACCGGTCCATGCAAACGTATAAGGAGCCGTTCCTCCTGAAGAAGTTAATGCAATGCTTCCATTGGAAGTTCCATTACAAGTAATATTCGTTCCTGTTGCAGTCGCTGTTAATGCAGTTGGTTGTGTTATGGTAACTGCAGCATTTTGTGCACATCCATTGCCATCTGTTACCACTACATAATAAGCGCCTGCTGCCAAACCTGTTGCAGTTGCGGTTGTTTGTCCGATTGCTGCACCTGCCGGGAAAGTACCACTAAACCAAGCATAAGTAAATGTCCCGGTTCCACCAGAAGCATTTGCATTTGCAGATCCTGTAGTACCTCCGTTGCATAAAACGTTTGCTGTAACAGATGCTGATGCATTTACCACAGTTGGCTGAGTGATGGTGATGCTTGTAGATGCAGAACATCCATTGGCATCTGTTACTGTGATGTTGTATGTTCCTGCAGCTAGGCCAGTTGCAGTTGTACCCGTACCTCCACTTGGTGACCATGCGTAAGTCAGAGGCGCTGTACCTCCACTTGCAGAAACTGCAGCAGAGCCATTGGTTCCTCCATTACAGGATACGTTTATATGCGAAGCTAAAACCTCAGAAATGGTTGGCGCAGTGTTGTTGTTTACAGAAACGTTTGCAGTAGCAGAACATCCGTTTGCATCGGTAACAGTTACTGTATATGCACCAGCCGGCAAACCTGTTGCTGTTGCTGTGGTTTGAACAGGAGCGGTATTCCAACTATAGGTATATCCTCCCGCTCCACCAGAAGCCGTGACTGTTGTTGTTCCAGTGCTTCCTCCACAGTTGGTATTTGTAGATGAAGTTGACAATGAAAGAGCTGTTGGCTGTGTAACCGTAATACTTGCAGTTACTGTACATGTTGTTGCGGCAGCATCGGCTACAGTTACGGTATAGGTTTGAGCGCACAAGTTTGCAGCTGTTGTGGCTGTTGTACTAAACGTTGCGTTGTTCCATGCATAAGTGTATGTTCCTGATCCACCACCGGGAGTTACTGTAGCTGTAGCGTTACAAACGTTATTACACGCAAGTGCAACCGGAGCAATGGTTGCTGTTAGGGCTGCAGGTTGGGTGATGTTAACAGGAACAGTTGTTGTACATCCATTGGCATCGGTAATGGTAACGGTATACGCGCCTGAAGTTAATCCTGTGAAAGATCCTGTCGGCTGATTTCCTGATCCGATATTGAATTGGTATGGAGATGTTCCTCCGCTTGCTGAAATATTTACCGATCCGTTTGCTGCTCCATTGCAATTCACGTTGGTTTGCGAAGCAATTGCAGCACTAAGCGCAGTAGGTTGTGTTGGTGTAAAAATGTTGGTTGTGGTACATCCGTTTGCGTCGGTAATTGTTACGGTGTAGGTAGTAGCTGTTAATCCAGTTGCTGCTGCGGTTCCTTGTCCACCGCCCGGAGCAGGCGACCAATTGTAGCTGTAGGCAGCTGTTCCACCTGATGCAACAACTGTTGCTGTTCCGGTGGCTGCACCGTTACAGTTAATGTTGGTTCCGGAAATGGTAGAACTCAAAACAGTTGGTTGAGTGGGCGTAAATGTTCTTGTAATAACACATCCATTGGCATCGGTCACCGTTACGGTATATGTTGTTGCTGAAAGTCCGGTAGCAGTTGCAGTACCTTGTCCACCGCCGGGAGCAGGCGACCAAATGTAACTGTATGGTGCTGTTCCTCCGGAAGGAGTAACAGTGGATGTTCCATTGGCACCACCGTTACAACTCACGTTAGTTCCGGCAATTGTTGCAGTTAAAACAGTAGGCTGTGTCGGCGTAAATGTTCTTGTAATAACACATCCATTGGCATCGGTAATCGTTACGGTGTAGGTGGTTGCTGTTAATCCTGTTGCTGCTGCGGTTCCTTGTCCACCGCCGGGTGCAGGTGACCAGTTGAACGCATAAGGAGCAGTTCCTCCTGAAGGCACTACTGTTGCTGTACCATTGGCACCTCCATTGCAACTTACATTTGTACCGCTAATGGTTGCTGCTAAAACTGTTGGTTGTGTTGGTGTAAATGTACGGGTAATAACACATCCATTTGCATCTGTAATGGTTACTGTATAAGTCGTTGCAGATAATCCTGTAGCTGTTGCAGTTCCTTGTCCACCACCCGGTGCAGGAGACCAATTGTAGGTGTATGCAGCTGTTCCACCTGAAGCAGATACAGTTGCTGTTCCGTTGGCACCTCCGTTACAACTCACATTGGTTCCGGAAATTGAGGCTGTTAATACAGTTGGCTGTGTGGGTGTAAATGTTCTGGTGATGACACAACCGTTTGCATCGGTAATGGTAACGGTATAAGTTGTAGCACTTAAACCTGTTGCAGTTGCCGTGCCTTGTCCACCACCGGGCGCAGGCGACCAATTGTAGCTGTAAGGTGCAGTACCTCCCGAAGGAGTAACGGTTGAAGTACCATTGGCACCACCATTACAACTCACGTTTGCACCGGCAATGGTAGCCGCTAATACCGTAGGTTGTGTTGGTGTAAATGTTCTTGTAATGGAACAACCGTTGGCGTCGGTAATGGTTACGGTATAAGTTGTAGCTGTTAAACCTGTTACAGAACTTGTTCCTTGTCCACCTCCGGGCGCAGGCGACCACGAATACGTGAGCGTTCCTGTTCCACCGGAAGCAGTAACCGAAGCTGTTCCATTTGCTCCTCCATTGCAACTTACGTTTGTGCCTGAAATGGTTGCCGTAATTGCAGGAGGTTGGGTAATGGACGCACTTCCTGTTGCAGTACAACCAAAATTATTTGTGACGGTTACGGTATATGGTCCACCAACGGGAACACCTGTTACTGTTTGTGTTGAACCTAAACCGGATGACCAGGAATAACCAAAGGTTGACCCCCCTGAAGGTGTTGCCGTTAATGAACCTGTACCACCATTACACAAAGGATTTGTTGGTGTAACGGTTACTGTAGGATTTGGATTAACAGTGATGTTAAGTGTTTCTGAATTGGTACACGTTCCATTTGATGCGGTAAGCGTTACAGTATACGTTCCGGCTGCAGCATAGGTATGCGTGGTATTCACTCCTGTTCCGGTTGTTGCATCACCAAAATTCCAGGAATAACTTGTAATGGTTCCCGATGAAATAGTGGATGTACTTCCTGAAAAATTGAAACTGTTCCCGGTTAAACATTGCGCTGCAACAGGGGTAATGTTTGCATTTACAACAACACCCTGGTTAATGGTAGCAGTTGAGGTTGCAGTACAACCGTTAGCATCGGTAGCCGTTACGGTATAGGTTCCGGGCGCAACATTTGTTTTTGGAGAACCTGTTCCCAAGCCACCTGTCCAGGAAAGCGTTACTGCACCTGTTCCACCGGCACTTGTGGCTGTTAGGGTTCCCGTGTTTGGCGGATTACAAGTTGGACTTGTAGCAGTTGTATTCACTGTAAGCAAAGGCGGGTTGGTTAAAGTCACAGTTGTGGTTGTTGTACATCCATTTGCATCACGAACTGTAATGGTATAGGTACCTGCTGCTAATCCGCCAAATGTTGGAGATGCCTGATAGGTTCCACCTCCATTAATGGAATACTGGTATGTTGTTGTACCACCTGATGCAGAAGCAGTAACACTTCCATTGGTACCTCCGTTACACGTTGGATTTACAAAAGTATTTGAAGCAGTAAGTGCTGTTGGTTGTGTAATGGTTACCGTTGTTGAATTGGTACAAGGGCCTTGTGCTGTGAGGTTCACGGTATATGTTCCAGCAGGTAATCCGGCAAAATTGTATGTAGTTCCGGAGCCCGTTTGAGTAGCAACGGTTGTACCTCCTGAATTAACCACAGTAACTGTAAAATTTGGAGTACCACCGGTCACATTCACTGCAATCGATCCATTCGAAGCTCCGTTACAAGTTACAGGTGTTGGGGTTGCGGTTAGTGAACATGGGGCAACAATATTGCAGTTGGTTGAACCGGTTCCGCCTATTTGAGAAAATTCAATATAGCCCGGAGAACCATTAAAGTTTGTAATCAAAAGCATGTACCACTGTCCGGCAACTGCACCAACAATATTTGCCGTTTCAGTGGCAGCAAAAGAAAATGAACAATCTACAGTAGGTGAAGCAGGTGAAATATTAGCACAAGCATTTGCAACACTTGTAAATGGTCCATACAAGGCAAAATCGACGTCAATTGCAACCCCGGCAGTGGTGAACTGTTCAATTAAAATATCAATATTACCGGATGTTTGAACATTTAAGTACATCCACATTGGATTAGGAGTTGAAAACAAACAGTCGTAAGTCCCCATTGAAGCAACACCAGTTGAGTTACAATAGTTATATGCTGTTCCAGTACAAAAAGGGTCGGCGGTTGCGCAATTGTTATTTGCTCCACCGGTGCAAGGACCTCCACTTCCGCCTGTTGTAGTTTCCTCAACACAAATTGAAAAATTCCCTGTACTGTTACTTCCAAAATCCCAAACCATCAGGTAAACTGTAGTACCCGGAGCCAAACTAGATAGATTCAACTCTGGCATTGCGCCATTAGAATCATCATCGCAATCAACCAAAGTAAATGTTCCATTACACGCAGTTGCAGTATACGCGGCCATGGCAACATCGGTAAGCGTACCTGCATTGGTCAAAACATTTACAGCACCGGTTGCAGGAACCGTAAACGAATAAAACAAATCTTCACCGGCATAAGCACCGCATCCTGGTGCAGGAATTGTTGCCTGTGTAGCTGCTGCAGTGATATCAACAAACGTGGTTGTACAACCGGTTGTGTACACAGGTAAGTTAATCGCACCACAAGGATTATCATTTGGAGGAGCAGCGGCAGCGGCTGAACAAGAAACTGTAATGGTAGTGCCTGCACAACCAGCATTGTTACAATTAAAACGATCCAACAATAAATGAACTGTTCCCGTAAAAGTTGCAGTCCAGGTAATCGTCGATTGTGTTCCACAACCATCATCGTTGTAACCAAGATTGGTCGCCCCACCGGCGGTATAAAGCGATAATTGAGAATCACAAGTTGTTCCACCACAAGTCGCAAACGTGTAGGAATTACCTGCAACTACGTTTATAGCGATCATTTGACCTGCACTTACCCCTGTTACGGTAGATGATCCAGGACAAGGAGGATTGACCGTTGTTCCTACAAGCGTGTTATTGTAAGCACATTGAGCTGAAACATTATTGGAAATAATAAGCGATAATAAAATCGCAAATACATTTAAAATCTTTTTCATTAGCGATAATAATTATAAGGCAACAAAATAAGTTTCAGAAACAAAATTGAACGTCAATTGCAATTCTGTCAAAACTTGTTTTAAAGAAGCATTAGTAAAATAAGGCTTAACAACAACTTGAATTTTTCCAGGAGAAAGAAATTCCCATCGAACAATATCAGTGTAGTTATTTAAACTTGCTAAAGTTGCATTTGCTTTTTCAAGAGATCCACAACTTTCAAATTCGATAGTATGTTTTTTTAGAATGCCATTTAATGCATCTTTTCCCTCAATTTTATTCTGATCCATTTTTTGTTGGACAGCAGCGGGCATTTTGGAATAATCTTGGGAAAAAGAATCTTGCGAAGAAAAAAGAAAGAGGCATAATACGCTCAAGAGTTGGAGGAGTCTCATAGGCAAGTAATTGAGTTTGCTTGGTTAATAAAATTAAACAAAACAACCCAATCACTGTGTAATTTCTATCCACAAAAATGGAGAAGAAATCAACAAAATTTTATCTGAAAAATCGGTGATTTTACCAGATCAAAGTTACGGTGCCCATGTACGCGTCCTCTTCACCATTGATCTGCACTTTCCATACATATGCACCAGCCGGAGCAGGTTGATTTTCGCTCATGTAACGACCATCCCAGGGACGGTTCACCGCATTGGTAGAATAAACCAACTTACCATTACGATCGTAAATGGTCATGGTAAACTGAACATCGTTCATTGCTTTTAATGCTTCCGGAATAAACGTTTCGTTTACACCATCTCCATTTGGAGAAAAAGCATTAGGCGCAAGAAGATTATAATTTTCGGTGATTTCAATTTTTTCGGAGTGTTGTGCCTGACATCCATTGGCTCCTGTAGCTGTTAAGGTTACACCGTATTCACCTTTGGAGCGGAAATAATACGATGGCGACAATTCAGAAGAAGATTGCCCGTTTCCAAAATTCCAATGATAAGAAACAGCGTTGGTGGTCTGACTTGTAAAATGATAAATCGGATAACCGGAAGAGCGATCAAGATCGTAAGAGAAATTCACCTCAGGCAAATCCTTTACTTGAACTTGGATTTCAGATGATGTTGAAGTAATTCCGTTTTTCTCGAAAACTACACGAACTGTATGCATTCCAACTTCCGAAAAATGGTAATTGAATTTATCGGCAACCAATGAGACGCCGTTTTTGTCGACTTCCCAGAAAACACGCGCACCGGCAGGAGCATTGTCAGCGATGAGTTTCACATCTGTTCCTAAACAAACTTGAATGGATTGCACAGAAACACCTTCATGCACAATGGAAGGAGAGGGCATCCGGTTTTCCAGAACCGGTACACCGGAAAGAGTACCATTACCTCTTCCTTTGTTCTCTTGAAGTTTATTAGGTTCTACACCAAAACCATCCGTACTGTTAGTATGAGGTGTCGAGCTATCATTAATCTTTGTTACGTTGGGCAGATTCTCTTTTTCAGCTTGAGGATCAGAACCATTTTCAGTAGAAGATGAATGTTCTGATTTTTCCGAAGTCAAATCAAGCAATTCTTCTTTTGCCTTAACTTCTGATTCTTTTTTGTCGATGGAGGATGCATGTAAAACTTCGGAAGAAGTATTTTGATTCGCATCATTTACTTTTTGTTCGTTATCACTTCCCCAGATGCTGTACAATAAAACACCACCGGCAATAACACCGATGGAAGATGCAGCAATCATCCAGTTTGGCATGAAAGGTTTAGAAGCATTACCTAATGCAGATTCTAAACGCGTCCACTGGGTAGGATCGTAAGGAGCTTCAAATTTATCAAGTGAATTTTTTACCGACCCTTCAAAACCATCCAAATCATTAGGCGCATTCAAAGCCTGCTTATCGAGTGCCTGCTCAAAGGCAGTCCACTGCGACGCATCAAAATCCATCTCGAAATTTTCGAGCGAATCTTTGATTAGCTTATCGAATCCGTCTAGTTTATTCATTGTTCATTTATATGTGACATGCTTCATCAGCATACCTTTCAGTTTCATTTTGGCTTTCGCCAGGTTGGATTTGGAAGTACCCACACTAATGTTGAGTGCATCTGCAATATCCTTGTGCGAATAGTTTTCAAAGACATACAAATTGAATACCGTTTGGTAAGCGGGAGTCAATTTATGCATGGCTTCAATCACCATTTCGGGTTTGATGTTTTCAAAAGCGGAAAAATCATCATTGGCTGCATCCTGGTCATTTCCTTCATCGGGCAAATTGGCATCTTCTTCCAAAGTCACGATATTTTTGTTTTTACGGAAATGATCGATTGCGGTATTGACCACAATCCGGCGCAACCAACCTTCGAAGGATCCGGAAAAATTAAAATCCTTGATCTTATCAAAAGCTTTGATGAATGCATCTTGCAACATATCCTGCGCTGTATCCTTGTCGCGGGTATATCGCATGCAAACCGCCATCATCTTACCAAAGAACGCACGGAAAATAACTTCCTGCGCTCTCCTGTCACCGGAGATGCAACCTTTGACGGCAGCTTCAAGTTGATCAGGAGATAGCTTCATTGTAATCCGATTAAATGACGGGAAGAAAAAAACAGGGTTGCCTGTGTGCTTGGAACATTTTCGGAGCACCTAAAGTTACAGTTATATAAACCACTGTTTTTCAACGAATTGAAATTATTAACATCCCAAAATGCGGACAGGTAAATTTGAATTTCAGGCAAACCTACTGAAAAAGAAATAGTATGGATAGGTAGAAATACCCTCCTCATTCGATTTTCCGCCATTTTCCCTTCGAAATGTCATTTTTCCGCTAAATTAGAGGCCTGTAACTCATTCATTCATTTTTAAACCCCATAAGTCATGAAAATTACCGTTGTTGGGGCCGGAGCTGTAGGTGCAACATGTGCCGATAACATCGTCCGCCGCGAACTTGCCGAGGAAGTAGTATTGCTCGACATCAAAGAAGGTTTTGCTGAAGGAAAAGCATTGGATATGTCGCAAACGGCTTCCTTGCTAGAATTCGATACACGCATTACCGGAACCACAAACGATTATTCCAAAACCGCTAATTCGGATGTAGTGGTTATCACTTCGGGTGTTCCGCGTAAACCGGGAATGACACGTGAGGAATTGATCGGAATCAATGCCGGTATCGTTAAAAATGTAACCGAAAACATTCTTAAATATTCGCCAAACGCTATCATTATCGTGATTTCCAATCCTATGGATACCATGACCTATCTTGCT
>JBIKKU010000356.1:0-3361 GCA_044360245.1 Flavobacteriales bacterium
GTGAATTGTTTGGCCACGCATCCCAAAGAACAAATTCTCGCCTTCGGTGAATTCAAAACCGTGCATTATGTCAATGGTGAAAACGGAGCAGAGCTGAAAACCTTTGTCGCAAAGGGAAACCGTATCATTTCGATGTCGTACGATCAACAAGGAAAATACCTCGCCACAGCAGCCGACGATATTTCCATCAAAATATGGAACGTCTCCAACCTCAGAATCGATAGGGTATTGCAAGGTTTTTTTCCGGTGGAATTTTCACCCGACGGAAAAAATGTGGTGTGTATGGGACCGCAAATCAACTTGCGCGTTTACGATCCCGCCACCGGAGAAATCCGCAAAGAACTCAATACCGAAAGTGAACTCATTCAAAATCTCAGTTTTTCGAAAGATGGGAAATACGTCGCCGGTGCAGGATTCATGGGCTTGTTGAAGGTATGGGACATCGAAAGCGGAAAAATGATCCATCGTCTGGGTGGACATGCAGGAGGAATTTATGCCACCAGTTTTTCGCCCGATGGCAAATGGATTGCAAGCTGCGGATTAGACAATACCATTCGCATCTGGGATGCTAAATCGGGAAAAGAATTGGCCACCTTAACCGGACACGATGTGCTCATCAACGAAGTTGAATTCTCGCCCGACGGAAAAAAATTAGCTTCTGCAGCTTGGGATAAAACCGTGAAAATATGGGAAACAGGAACCTGGAAACTATTGAAAACACTGGAGGGACACAACAATATTGTAACATGCCTCGACTTTTCCGGTGATGGAAAATTACTCGCCACAGGTGCAGGAAACAATGTTGTTGCTCCTGCCGATAACAGCATTCGTTTATGGAGCATGGAAGATTTTCAACCCGTTTGCAGATTCGAAAATCCTACCGGACAAATCAATAAAGTAGTATTCGAAAAAAACGGAAACCTCCTGTTCAGTTGCAGTGAAGACGGCATGGTGAAAGTCTGGGATTACCGAAAATGCGGACAAATCGCCAGTTTCATTTGTTCCAATTATTCCGATTACATCATCCTCACTCCCGATAATTATTACACCGCTTCGCGAGATGCATTGAATGCGGTTTCTTTTCTGATTGGCGAACAAATTTATCCCTTCGAGCAATTCGATATTCGTCTGAATCGCCCGGATATTGTGGCTTCCCGCATGGGTAAAACACCAACCAATCTGATCAATGCGTTTATGTACGTTTACCAAAAACGATTGAAGCGCCTCAATTACAAGGAAGACGATCTCGGCCAAGCATTTGAAGTCCCATTGATGGAAGTCCGCAAAACAGATATTCCTCTGGTAACCCGCGAAAAACAAGTGAAGTTCACGGTGAAAATGCGCGACATGAAACATCAGCTCAACCGTTTGAATGTGTATGTCAATGATGTTCCGCTGTATGGTCCGAGTGGATACGATCTTCAAAAATCCGCTTCGGGAAGTATTGATATGGAAGTGCTTGCCGATATCATTCCCGGTCAGAATAAAATCAAAGTATCCTGCGTCAATGCCATCGGTGCCGAATCGCTGATCGAGGAATTTACCGTAATGCGCGAAGGTGATGCCGACAAAGGTGATTTGTATGTGATTTGCATGGGAGTGAGCACCTACAACGATACACGTTTCAATTTGCGTTACGCGGCAAAAGATGCAACCGACATGATGGAGCGCCTTACCAAAAACGATGGACGTTACAACAATGTGTACAAACGATTGCTTGTGAACGAACAAGTCGTGAAACAAAACATTTATGCGCTTTCCTCATTTTTAGCCAACACCAAACCGGAAGACATGATTGTGGTGTTCCTCGCCGGACATGGAATTCTGGATAAAAACTTTGAATACTTCTACGGCACTTACGATTTGGACTTCAACGAGCCTGAAAAAAACGGAGTGTCTTATGAACAGATTGAATCCATTTTTGCACTGGTAAAAGCACAGAAGAAATTGCTCATCATGGATACTTGTCACAGTGGTGAATTGGACAAAGACGAAATTGAAGAAGGCGATAAAGCAGAAGTAGAAATTAAGGATGTCAGTTTCCGTGCCGTTGGAGCGGGAATCCGCACGCGCGAATCTTTTGGTGTGGCCAATTCCATGGAGCTCATGAACATGCTGTTTACCGATGTAAAACGCGGAACGGGAACCGTTGTGATTTCATCAGCAGGTGGTGCCGAATTTGCCATGGAAAGCGGGGAGTGGAAGAACGGATTGTTCACCTATTGTTTGCTTTCGGCGCAGGGTGATTATACCGCCGATATCAATCGCGACCAACATTTTTCGGTTTCCGAAATTCGGAAGTACACCTACGATAAGGTTGTTGAACTCAGCGGTGGTCGACAAAAGCCTACCACGCGTTCCGACAATCTGGCCCTGGACTTTATCCTCTGGTAATCCTGAACGCTAAGAAACCCTCAAATTTGAGTCTGATTTCCTTTGTTTTGCGGTGGTTTTAGGTATATTTGTTAGATAGCCTAACAAAAAACACCTATAATCTCTCATGTCGCGTTCACTTTTTTCCTTGATCGCTTTTGCGTTTGTGGTAAGTCCTGTTTTGACTCAGGCGCAAAGTATTTCTTCCCTTTTGAAAGATGCCAGACGTTGCGCTGAAAATTTTGAGCTTGGCTGTGCAGAGGAAAAATACAAACAAGTCATTGCGCAAGAGCCCAATCACCAAGAGGCCAACCGCGAACTTGGAATGCTCATGGCCTATTACATGCTAAAGAAAGATCAGGCAGCTCCATTCCTCGAAAAAGGATTAACCGGTGTAAGCAGTGAAGATTCAACCTTAGAGGCGCTCAATGCTTTAGCGATGTCGTATCACTTTATCGGTGAATACGAAAAAGCGAAAAAGGTGTATGCCATTGTTTCTGCGAAGGCAGCAAAAAATGCCACGGGAAATGAAATCCGCAACCAAGCTGGACATGCCATTGCTTCATGTGATTTCGCACTCGAATACAATATTCCCGTTAAAAATGTAGTCGTTACCAACCTCGGAGATAAAGTAAATACGCCGGGTTCAGAATATGCGCCTGTTTTTTTGAAACAAGATTCCACACTCATTTTTACGGCACGCCGCAAGGAGAATACAGGTGGAGTTGTGGATATCTGGGATGGAAAATATTACGAAGACATTTACATCGCCAATCAGGATCATCAGAAATACAGCAATACACATAGTGTTCAATCCAGCGACTATCATTTTCAAATCATTCTCAACACACCTTACCATGAATCCATTGTTTCCGAAAGTCCGGATGGAAAAACCATTCTTCTGTTTTTGGAAAACAAATTGTTTCAGAGTCGTGTGGTAAAAGGCAACAGGACTGAACCAGAAGAATTTGGGTGGAAAGTGAATTTT
>JBIKKU010000358.1:0-3345 GCA_044360245.1 Flavobacteriales bacterium
CGGCCAATGTCATCGTTTGTTCGTAAGAGATGAACACGTTGATGTCGCCTTCCTCTTTGAGAAAACTTGCATACATTTCTTTAGGCTCTGCTTCAGTAACAGAGGTTACCATGAAGCTTCCCAATAAGGATTCCATTTCTGCTTTGGTACCTTTGAATTCCGGTTTCAACAAGATAATTCCGAAGGTTTTGTACCAACCGAAAGCCATTTGGTTGTCGGGCGAAATGACATAATTGTAACCATCTTTTTCGGCAGGAGTAACTTCCATATCCTCTTTGAGCATTTTGGCAAAGGTTTCCGGATTGGCCAGGTTGTAAACGGCAATAAAGGCATCGGGTTTTCCTTTGTCGCCCATGGTGGCAATTAAAAAGGAACGACCTTTAAAATCAATTCCGTTTTTGGAAGATTGGGTTAACATATCTACCATTTCACCGAACATCATTTTAAATGTTGCAGGAAAAACACTGCCGTCTGCTGCACCCGATTTATCAAGTAAATCCTGAGCTTTCATGGAGAAAATCATGTAAGGATTCTCTTTTGCAATGATGTTTTTGGCGGCAGTTTCAGCATCCAGTTCTGTTTTATTTCCACTGGAAATTACCAGTGCGGGAAGCAAGAAAAAGGCAATGAGCGAACGAAAAAATAGTTTGGTGGTCATTTTATAAGAATTGGTCGTGCAAAAATACCCCTTTTCACTACAAATACAAGGAGGCTTGGTATCTTTGCAAAATGCACGATATAGAGCCGCATTACAATTGGAGATCACTGTATACCGCAGAGGAGGACCCACGCTCGCCTTTTTACGGACGAGAGTATTCGGAATTTGAATTCGAGAACCATGTGTATGATCATTATGTGCATCCGCAATGGGATGAATTTGGTTCGCAAACCCTTTATCTGAAGCTGCTTTATGCCGATTATGAGGAAGGATTTGCCATCCTCGAATTTATTGGGGAATGGAACGATTGTTTGTACAACGACATCATGGTGCTTAAAAGGGAAATCATAGAAACCCTAATGTCGGAAGGCATTTCAAAGTTTATTCTTGTTGGGGAAAATGTGCTGAATTTCCATTCATCCGACGATTGTTATTATGAAGAATGGTTTGAGGAAGTCAACGAAACCGAAGGTTGGGTAGCCTTGGTGAATTTTCGGGAGCATGTGCTTGAAGATTTTACCTCTGCCAATATTGACAGTTATATGGTTATGGGAGGGAAGATCAATGAAATTGACTGGAGAACCTTGCATCCCCTTCAATTTTACAAACGCGTTGCTAAATATGTTCAGCGCCGTTTAGAAGCTTAAATCCTAAATTTTTCACAAAGCATTTTCGCCACTTTTTTATCGATGGGGAAGGTAAGTTCTGCTTCGAGCAGGGCATGAATAGGCAGCCAGCGGAAGGACTGTGCTTCTTCTTTAAGTTCGAAATCAAAAGGGATTTCCGAAGTTTTGATTAGGTTTTCATCCCAATCCATTACACGGTAATAAATGCTGATGATTTGGTTTTTTTGATGAAAAGCAGAAGGCTGAAAAAAATCGGTGGTATAAACATGTTCTAGATCACCTACCTCTAAAGACATCTCCTCTCTCAATTCACGGCGTAGCGCATCTAGAGTGCCTTCTCCAAATTCCATTCCTCCTCCCGGAAATTTGGTAAATGCAATGCCGAAACGGTATTCATCCGTTACCAGGACTTTTCCATCCTTTAAAAACAATGCATAAACTCTAAGGTTAAACATGGCAATAAGGTTCAGATAAAGCGGACAAACACTTTGGTTATTGTCAGGTAAAAAAAATCCCGCATGAAGCGGGATTGTATTGGAATATTAATCTTCGTCGTCGTCACCACCACCGGCATCTCCGCTGTCCTCGTCTTCCTCGTCATCTACTTCAGGTTTATCGTATTCGGTTTCTTCCTCATCATCACTGCCGAATTCGTCTTTTTCGCCGTCGAATCCACCACCTGAATCCGGAACACTGAAGTCGTCGTCTCCGAAAAATTCATCGTCGTCGTCGTCCATGGATTTGGATTTCTTCTCAACATATTTCACTTTAACCATGTAAAGTGCATCGGCAGTTTCAAGAGGAACCACATTGAAGGTTTCCTTAGGTGTAGCGAGCTTTTGAACATGACCTGCATATCCATTGGGATATTTTTTCTTCAGTTCGGCCTGAAGATTTGCAGGAAGATTTTCAAAGCTGATGATCTTTTTTGCCTTTTCCATTTTTCAGCAGCGAAATCAGGGTGATTAAATCTTTTGTTGTTTTTCGGGGCTAAGATAAAACGAATTTCGAATTGCAAATTTTTTCGCGAAAAAAAATGCAAAAGGATTTTTAACCAGCAATTACACCACTTCCTAATAACTCTTCTCCCAAATACCAGGCTGCAAACTGTCCGGGTGTTATGCCTTTTTGGGGACGATCAAATAAAATGTACAGGCCTTCGGCTCGCTGGTGTAGTACTGCATTTACCAAAGGTTGACGGTAACGAATGCGCGCCTGAACGTGGAGAGAAGCACCTTTCGTAAGCCTTAAATCTTCACGAATCCAGTGAACTTCCGTGGGGCGGATGAAAAGTGCAGTCCTATACAAACCAGGATGATGGTCGCCTTGTCCAACATAAATGATGTTGTTTTCGACATCCGTTCCAATTACAAACAAGGGCAGAGGAGTACCTCCAATGTTAAGGCCTTTGCGCTGACCAATGGTATAAAAATGTGCCCCATCATGTTCGCCTTTGAGTTTACCCATGGATGGTGAATAGCTGTACGCTTTGCTCAATTCCTCCAAATGATCTGCGTTTACAGGAATTGCAGCACGCTCCGAATACATCTGTTCATCTTCAGAAATCTCCAGCACCTTACCTTTTTTTACGGCCAGTTTTTGTTGGAGGAATTCCGGAAGTGAAATATGTCCGACAAAACACAAGCCTTGAGAATCCTTCTTTTCCGCGGTAACCAAACCAAGCTCAGAGGCAATTTTTCTGACCTCACTTTTTTGGAGGTGACCAATTGGAAATAGGGCTTTCGACAATTGCGACTGCGAAACCTGACAAAGAAAATAACTTTGATCCTTGTTAGGATCTAGGCCGCTTAACAAGCGATGAATTTCTTTTCCATCCTTTGCAATTGTGTCTCGTCGGCAATAATGTCCGGTAGCCACAAAATCGGCATTCAGTTTTAGGGCAGCTTCAAGGAAAACATCAAACTTAATTTCTCTGTTGCACAATACATCCGGATTAGGTGTGCGTCCGGCTTCGTATTCTGCAAACATATAGTCCACAATTCTTTCCTTGTATTCCTTCGAAAAATCAATGGTTTGAAAAGGAATGCCTAGTTTTTCAGC
>JBIKKU010000359.1:0-3338 GCA_044360245.1 Flavobacteriales bacterium
CAGACGGTGCAAAAGTGGACGCACAACTTCACCGGTCAGTTTAAGCTGACGCGAACATAAATCTCGGTACGATTGAAATAAAGCGCTAAACACCTCGTTGATTTTCGGGGAGGCAAATGTCGTTTATTTTTCGTTTCAAGCATAGGGATTTCGACGGGAATACCCAATAATGGAAACCAAGCCCCAACTTTCGCCATGTGACCGAAAACTCCTTATTTTGCAGTCCATACCAATGGTTCGTCCCCTACTGACATATAGCCTGCTTATTTTATTTGGACTGCTCATGGTGGTTTCCTGCAACCAGACGCGTCGTTTGGAGCCGGGAGAAGCATTGCTGCACAAGAACAGGGTTCTCATTTTTCCGGACAATAAAATCACCGAATCGGAATTGAAATCGGTTTTAAAGCAACAACCCAACCGTAAAGTATTGGGGATGAAATTCCATTTGTTTGTCTACAACATGCCCGATCCGATCAAAACGGAAGAAAAACTAAAACGGAAACAAGAACGAAAGGATAGCCGCAAGAAAATTGTGCGTATGAAGGAAAAAATTCCCGTGCTCAGTTTAGAAATAGACTCCCTGCGCAAGGAATTGCAATTGGCTGAAGGCCGTGACAGTATTCAGATTTTAAACCGACTCGATCGTTTAGAAGGAAAAAGAAACCATTATGAGGACAAAGTAGAGCGCCAAGTAAAAACTTTACGTTCCTGGATGCGCTATACGGTAGGTGAAGCACCTGTTGTCCTCGACTCCACTAAGATAAGGCGATCAAGGGAAAACATTTCCAATTACCTATTTAAAATGGGGTATTTCAATTGTGAGGTGCGCGATTCCATTGCTTATCGGAAAAAAGGAAATAAAACAATTCAAGATCAATTGGAAGTGTTTTTTATCGTGAACCTGAACGAGCCCTACCGCATACGCAATATCAATCTGGACATTAGCGACAACCGCCTGAGGAATCAAATTCAAAACAACTTTTCCGCATCCTTTATCAAACAAGGAGAATTACTCGATTTTAACAAACTCGACCAGGAGCGCGATCGTATCACGACCTTCCTGAAAGACCGTGGTTACCATTTCTTCAACAAAGAATACATTTATTTCAATGTCGATTCTTTCGGCCTAAAACATCAGGTGGATGTGACTTTGGGTGTAAAAAACATGCTAAAACCATCTACGGTTTATCCGGACTCTTTAGTTGAAGTCCCGCACCAACGTTACCTGATTGCCAATGTTTACATCAATACCGATTATGATCCCGCCTTGGCCATTGCCAAAAAAGAAATCCGAAACGATGTTTACGATACCTTAATTCCCGAACAAGAAGGAACCACAGGTGCACAATTCTTATTTGTTTACAATCGCTACCACGGTGTAAAATTCAAACCCGATGCCATTTTGGAAAACGTTTTCATCATGCCGGCAATGAATTACCGTTCCAAAGATGTTGACGCTACTTTCCGAAAACTTGGATCCCTAGGCGTTTTCAGGACCATCAACATCAAATTCGAAATCAATCCAAACGATCCAACTGAAACTTCCTTGAATTGTATCATCAATTTAATTCCATCCTACCGTCAAAACTTTTCGCTCGAATCGAACGGAACCAACAGAGGCGGTAACCTTGGTATTTCAGGAAGTTTCACCTACCGGAACAAAAATGCTTTTCGCGGTGCCGAGTTGTTTCGCTTTACCATGGCAGGCGGTATTGAAGCTCAGCAAGTTTTGGCCAATGAAGATGAAAGCATTGTGGGAGAAGGGACCACCGTTTCGAACCTTGGCTTTTTGAGTTCATTCAACACCTTAGAGTTTGGACCGGAGGTTTCGCTTTCCTTTCCGAAGTTTATGGTTCCTTTTAAAACCCGAAGATTCGATAAATACACCACCCCGCACACCACCTTTGGAGCCACATTCAATTACCAGCAACGACCTGACTTTCGGAGAACCATTCAAGACATCAATTTTGCATACGAATGGACAAGTAAAGACTCAACCAAAAAATTCTACCTCTCCCCTTCAAAAGTTTCTGCAGTAAAAATCTTTCCGACCGATTCTTTTACAGCCCGTTTGGAAACCATCAATGACCAATTCTTGCTGAATTCTTACCGTGACCACTTTATCATTGGGAATCAATTTTCGTTGACCCATACCAATTTCAAATCGACACGCCCTTTTAAAAATTACTTCTACCTCAAGCTCGGACTTGAGCAATCGGGGAACTTGTTGCGTTTGGGTTACCGTCTCACCGGGTTACCGGAAGACAGCACCGGAAAAATCTTCGGAATTCAATTTGCTCATTTCGTAAAAGCTGACGTCGATTTCAGGTTCAATCAGCCTTTAAATAAAGTCTCCAAAATTGTTTACCGTCTGGCCGGTGGTATTGGATTACCTCAGAAAAACTTCAACCAATCGCTTCCTTTCGAAAAATCCTTTTTTGTTGGAGGTGCCAATGGACTAAGAGGCTGGAAAGCACGAACACTAGGTCCCGGCTCCTACATGCCTGCTCAACTAACATTCGATAAAATTGGCGACATCTACATGGAAGGTAACCTTGAATACCGCTTCGATCTGGTGGGATTTGTGAAAATGGCCATGTTTGTAGATGCCGGTAACATTTGGACCCTTCGTCCGAATAGCGCACGCGAAGGTTCTCAGATTTCACCTAACTTTTATAAAGAAATTGCCATGGATGGTGGACTTGGTTTGCGTCTAGACCTGGACTTTTTTGTGCTTCGTCTTGACTTCGCTATTCCACTAAAAGAACCGGGATTGATGGAAGGCGAACGCTGGATATTCCAGGAGAAAACAAACTCCAATGTTTGGCTGAACAACAATGGAGGCTCAGATTACCGTGCAAAAGTGAATATGAATATCGGTATCGGTTACCCGTTCTAAACTATTGTTTTTCTGATATTTAAAACCCTCACCTAAAAGCATTGCTTCAATTCAAGTTTTTCTGATGAAACCATATTTTTCCGCTTGTGGTATTTGAAAAACCTTAAATTTGTGCCCCACTAAATCGAACACCGGATGGCAATCAATGTAGCTTCTGTCCTTGGTAAGGACGCCGAAAATCTTCTCAATCACCAGTGTAAAACCATCGACAAAAGTCAGTTGATTCTACCCGGAGGTGATTTTACCGATCGCGTATTTGGTCAGACCAATCGCACGCCGCAGGTTTTGCGCAGTATCGAATCGATTTATAACCACGGTCGCCTTGCAGGGTCAGGATACGTTTCCATTCTTCCGGTAGACCAAGGTATTGAACATTCTGCCGGTGCTTCATTTGCTCCTGCTCCAATGTATTTCGATCCTGAAAACATTGTGAAGTTGG
>JBIKKU010000360.1:0-3322 GCA_044360245.1 Flavobacteriales bacterium
TAAAGACGAATCACCGAAAAATACCATGTTCGAGGTATATCAAGGGTTTTGGAGGCTGACTAAAATCATTTTTATTTTCAGTCGCCTACAGGAAAAAGTGTTTTCGGCCTTGAATTTGAAAAAGAAAATACACGGTTTTACATCTGGCAATTAACCCAAAGGAGAGAAGCCGAGCAAACAAACATCATCGATTTGTTCGAGGTCGCCTTTCCACGCATCGAAACTGTGTTCAATGGCCTGCAATTGTTCCTTGGCGGGAAGGTGATGAATGGAAATCAACAAATCACGCAAACGGGCAAAACGGAATTTTTTTCCTTCTCTTCCGCCAAACTGATCGGTGATGCCATCAGTAAATAGGTAGACCATATCTCCTTCTTGCAATTGAACTTCGCGAGGGGTAAAAGGTTTACGGTTTTCGTATTTTCCGATGGGTTGTTTGTCGGCTTTGATTTCTTCCAGTGTTCCATCTTTTCGCACCAACACCAAGGAATTGTTGGCTCCTGCCCAGAATAATTTATGTGCCATGCGATCTACCATGCACAAAGAAATATCCATACCGTCACGCACGGTTGTTCCGCTTTTAGAAAAAGTTTCTTCCACCTGAAGAGCAGTCTGATCGAGCATTTCCGCCGGAATTTCCGCTTTAAATTCGCGAAGTGAACGTGTAAGGGCATTGCTGCAAACCACGCTTACCATGGCTCCGGGAACACCATGTCCGGTGCAATCGGCGGCGGCAATCCAGTATTTTTCTGCTTTCGATTCGAAGAAATAAAAATCACCTGCCACGATGTCTTTCGGACGATAAAACACAAAGGACTGCGGCAGATGTTCCTGAATGTTTTCGGGTGTTGGGAGAATGGCGCGTTGTAATCCCTGGGCGTATGAAATGGAATCGAGAATTTCTTTGTTTTTTTCTGCAATCGATTCCTTCTGAATTTCCACCAATTCTTTTTGTTTTTCTACTTCTGCTTTTTGTTGTTCAATCAGATTTTTGGCGCGTCGCGATTGTTGCAGACTGCGTAATACCAATACCACCAAGACCAATAAAAACAAGGCTCCCGTGAGGATGAAATTGCGGATTAGGTTTTGGTTGCGGATTTTTTCTTCCTGTTCGGCTTTTTCGGCAGCATAGGCGCGACGTTCTTTCTCTTTGGCTTTTTTCTCTTGCTCCAATTGCTGAGCGCGTAACTCCGATTCCGATTTGGTAAACGAAAGCTCTTTTTCCTTCAGCAATTTTTCTTGTTCCTGAAGCGCAATGGTAGATTGTTGTTTTTCAACCAGCGCATTTTGCAAGGCTTTTTCTTTGGCAAGAAATTCAATTTGTTTTTGCTTTTTTTCCGTTTCGTATTTGGTTAGCATCTCATTTAAAGAAGCATCCTTTTTCTGTGTATTGATCAGATTGCGAATGGAGTCGTGTAAAATGAAATACGAATAAGCACGTTCGTGATCGGGAATTTTGTGACTGATTTTTGCAGCAAACCAATACGCATTGGCTAGTTTTTCCAGGTTTCTGTTTTTGGCAATCAGATCAAACGATTTTTCGATGTAATAGATAGCAAGCGAGTCTTCATTGCGGTAACTGTGCAAGGCAGCAATGTTCTCGTAACAAGTCGATAAAACCGAAGTGATATTGTATTGTTTGGAAATGACAATGGAACGCTCATAGGCGGCTAATGCATTTTCGTAATTGTTCAATTGACGCTCTACCGTTCCAAGATTCAACCAGGCGCTGGCCAAATTCCTTGTTTCTTTTATGCTGTCCATTTTCGAAATGGCCTCCAGGTACATGGTTCTTGCGCCCGACAAATCATTCATTTTTTGGTAGCAAGCAGCCATATTGATCATCACTCCGGTCACCCCGCGTTTCATGCCAATGGCGTTGCGCATTTTTAAAGATTCTTTGAAATACAGCAAAGCCTTATCAAATTCCTCTCGCATAAAATACACATTGCCGATACTGAATTTTACGACCGCAAGCGATTCATCGTCTTTTAATTTCTGATAAATGGGTTCAGCAATCAAATAGTAATGCATGGAATTCACGGCATCGTGTTGCGATTGGTAGTAGAACCCCAAGGTCACGGCCGAATAGGCTTTGGACTCATCCGAATACGATAAGTCATATGCTTTTTTCTGGTATTCTACTGCTTTGGCAATATTCGAAAATTCGTATTGATTGGCGAGTTGCGTCAGAATTTCCACGCGAATGGAATCGTTGCCTGCCATGTTTAATGCACGGTGCAAGGAATCCACATCCATTTTTCTGTTTTTGGCCTGAGCGCAAACAAAAGCAGGAAGGAGCAACAACAGGGCAAGTAGTAGTCCTTTCATTTGTTACAAAATACAAATAGAATAGGGTATTGCAAAGAATCCGGCAGGTAGATTAAAAAAAGAAGTGGTTGCAAGCTTTTTAAAAATTCATTCTCAGCATGATCGAGAAATTCCTGCCTTGTTCCGGGAGATTCAACAAGCGGTAACGGCTTAAATGATTCATGTATTCGGTGTTGAGCAAATTGTTTGCTTTCAAAAGCAAATCGAATGCAAAGTTTTTGTGCAGCTTGACATGAGCGCCAACACTTGCTGCCAACAGAAAATAACCCGGTGTTGTTTTTTCATTGCGGTCCACACGGTTTTGTGCCAAATAATAAAAAGCATCGGCACCAATAAACCATGAATCGAATTTTTTCTTTTCGCGTTCTTTTTCCCATTCCACTCCCAACATGGCACTGCCCGGAGGTGTGAAAGGAAGCGGTAACCAGGTGTCGAGATTCATGTTCCAGACATATTCCAATCCGGTTTCCAAATGCAATTCGGGAATGATGTGGTATTCACCGTACAATTCAAATCCGGTGTGAATGGCGCGGGCTTGGGTGTAGCGGTAAATCTGACCGGCATCGGGTAGCGGAGAAAATTCGGCGGCGGGACGGAGGAAAATATAATTGTCGAAATAATTGTAAAAAGGAGTAAACCGAATCAGGTAATGCTCATCGTGGTAAATGAATGCCAAATCACTTTGGTAACCAATTTCGGAACGCAATGTACTATCGCCCATTTCGTGACGGAAAGTACCATGGTGTATGCCATTGGCACCTAGTTCTGCGGGAGTTGGTGTTCTGAAACTTCTTCCAATGTTGAGTTTGATGTTGAATTCGTGTTTGATTTCCCAACTGAATCCTGCCGCTCCCGAAACGTTGGCATACCATTTATCGAGCACCGGACTGCGATGCGTGTAGCCAATAATTTCTCCATTCACATCGTAATTGGGTTGATCCCATCCATCCATTTTCAAATGCGCTGCATCGCCTCGCAATCCTGCCGAAAT
>JBIKKU010000057.1:0-12007 GCA_044360245.1 Flavobacteriales bacterium
ATTCCACCTGGATGCAGAAAATCCGGTCACGCGACTGTTTTGGGGAAGGACCACTGTCCACTTTGCCACCTCCTTATGCTATTTCGAAAAAGCCACTCGGGTGCAGCGCATGTTGCATGAACTCAAATACCGTGGAAACACTTCTGTGGGCAATTTTCTTGGCAAAGAACTAGGAAAACAGATTGAGCTTTCACCCCATTTCGGAAAAATCGATTTAATACTGCCTGTTCCCTTGCATCCCAAAAAAGAACGCCTTAGAGGATACAATCAAAGTAGTTTTATTGCCGATGGCATTTCCCACATCACCGGAATAGAGGCTCAAAAAACATTGTTGTTGCGCAAAAAAAACAACAGCACACAAACCAAAAAATCGAGGTTCGATCGCTACAAAAATGTTGAGACCATTTTTACCTTAAAAGAACCCGAACACGTTTACGGCAAGCATGTTTTATTGGTTGATGACGTAGTCACCACCGGAGCAACCTTAGAAGCCTGCACCGAAACGCTCCTTGCACAACCCAACACCCGCGTCAGTATTGCCACTCTTGCGATTGCCTGACCGCTCATCACCTTACTACGATTCCAACGCCATTCATCACATTGTTTCAGGAAAGGAAACAGACTGCTCTATATTTGATTTACTAAAAACAGAACCATGCGAAACTTATCACGCATTCCCCTGATGCTTCTACCCTTGGCTGCCTGCGGAACAGCAAGCGAAAAAAAAGAAGAAGCTGCATCCAAAGAAGTGGTGTATGAACAACCACAAGTGGTGTATCCCGAAACCAAACGCGACAGTGTAACCGATACGTATTTCGGAACTGTGGTGGAAGATCCTTACCGATGGCTGGAGAACGATACTTCGGCTGAAACGAAAAATTGGGTAGTGGAGCAAAACAAAGTCACTTACGGCTACCTCGAAAAAATTCCATTCCGCGAAGGATTCCGCAAACGTCTCGAAGAGATTTACAACTACGAACGCAGCGGCGCTCCGATGAAAGCAGGCGATTATTATTTCTATTACAAAAACGATGGTCTGCAAAATCAGAGTGTGATCTACATGAAAAAAGGACTCAAGGGCACCGAAGAAGTGTTTATGGATCCGAATAAAATGTCGGACAACGGAACCGTTTCCATCGGACTGATCGGTTTTTCGCGCGACGATAAATATGTAGCATGGTCAAGGTCCGATGCAGGATCTGACTGGCAGGAAATTCACGTCACCGAAATTGCCACCAAACGCGAATTACCCGATGTATTGAAATGGGTAAAATTCAGCGGCGCTGATTGGAATGGCGACGGCTTTTATTACTCACGTTATCCTGCACCTGCAAAAGGCATGGAACTTTCGGCAACCAATGCTTACCACAAAGTGTATTACCATAAACTGGGTGACCCACAGGAAAAAGATGTCCTGATTTTTGAAGACAAAAAAAATCCATTGCGTTACCACAACGTTTCACTCACGGAAGATTTGAAATACCTCGTATTGTATGTGGCTTCGGGTACCAACGGGTTTGAAGTACACTACAAGCCCACCGACATGAAAACCGGAGGATTCAAACCGCTCTTCACCGGATTCGAAAACAAGAGTTCGATCATTGATCACAAAGACGGAATGTTTTACGTCATTACCGACATCGATGCACCGAAATACAAACTCGTAGCCATTGATCCTGCGAAACCGGGAAAAGAAAACTGGAAAACCATCATTCCCGAAACCAACGACCTATTGGAAGGCGTGAGTACCGGAGGCGGAAAATTGTTTGCACAATACTTGAAGGATGTCACCACACGCGTTTATCAATACGATTACAGCGGGAAACAAGAAAAAGAAATCAGTTTCCCCGGTCCCGGATCGGCAGGTGGATTTGGTTGCAAAATGAACGAAAGCGAAATGTTTTACAGTTTCACCTCGTTTACTTATCCCACCACGATATACAAATACGACATCAATTCAGGAAAATCGGAAGTTTTCTTCCAACCCAAACTCAAATTCAATCCCGAAGATTTTGAGTCCAAACAAGTATTCTACACCAGCAAAGACGGAGCAAAAATCCCGATGTTCATTGTACACAAAAAGGGATTAAAAATCGACGGAAACAATCCTACGATGTTATATGCCTACGGTGGATTCAACGTGAGTCTTACACCTTCATTCAGTGTTTCCATCATTCCTCTTTTGGAAAACAACGGCATCTACGCACTCGCCAATTTGCGCGGTGGCGGGGAGTACGGTGAAGAATGGCACCAAGCCGGAATGCTGACGAAAAAACAAAATGTGTTTGACGATTTTATTGCAGCTGCAGAATACCTGATCAAAGAAAAATACACCAACTCGAAAAAACTCGCCATCTCCGGTGGATCGAATGGTGGACTTTTGGTTGGTGCATGTATGGTGCAACGTCCTGAATTGTTTCAAGTGGCATTCCCTGCTGTAGGCGTTCTCGACATGTTGCGCTACCATAAATTCACCGTTGGCTTCGGATGGGTTCCGGAATATGGTTCCAGCGAACAAGATGAAACCATGTTCAAATACCTTTACGGATATTCGCCTTACCACAATGTAAAAGAAGCGGAATATCCTGCAACCATGGTACTCACCGGCGATCACGATGACCGTGTGGTTCCTGCGCATTCATTTAAGTTTGCGGCCATGTTGCAACATCAGCATAAAGGCAAAAACCCTGTGCTTATCCGCATTGAAACCGATGCCGGTCACGGAGCAGGAAAACCTACCTCAAAAGTAATTGAAGAAACCGCCGACAAATGGGCGTTCATGTTCTTCAATACCAATTCTGCTGTAGAATATAAATAATTCGACCATGAAAGCGCTTTGGAAACAAAAGGATGAATTGCATTATGTTTTAGAACTCCATGAAACGGAGGTTTTAGAATTGCACTATCCCAAAAACCAATTCGAAAACGCATGCGCATTGAACATAGGCGATAAGATTTATCAAATCAGCACATCCGGATTTTGGAAAAAAATTATCCAACTGAAAGATGAAAAGGGAGAACAAATTGGGCTAGCCAAAACGGAAAGCTGGCGCGCACATGCCATGACATTGGCCATTGGCGACAGGGTTTACCAACTTGTACTGCGCAACAATCCCCTTGCAGAATGGGCCATCCTCGACGGCGATGAAACCGTATTGAGCTACGGTTTAAAGGCAGAAAAAAAAGAAGTAGGTATGCACATTCATTTTGGTAAAGAAGCCAACAACTTAGTGTTGCATGGTTTGCTTTGGTTCTTGTTTCATCCAATCGCCAAAGAAAACTCCAACGATTACCTTTTGCTTTTGCTTACTGCATAATTCTCCTACTGAAGTTGTAGTTCTTCAGTAAAGCGTGGTGAAAGAGAGAGCATCACGCAAAAAACCCCGGAGCGAAAGCCTCGGGGTTTTTGGTTTATTATAAGAATTTATTTTGTTCCACCACTTGCAGTGGAAGTCATATCCAATACACTATGGTAACCTTTAAATTGATAGGCATTTCCATAGATTCGGCTAAATCTAGATAAATACATACCTGGATTATCCTCACCTGCTACGGTAGTATAAGCATCCAAACCGCTGTATACGGAAGCAACATTATTACATGTGTAAAGATTAGTAGGTTGTAATTTCACTCTTGCAGATGTTAATGGAACTTTAGCCCCTGGAGTATTAACTGACTCATCAACAATGGCACGGTAATGATCAAATCCACTGTTAATCGCGCAATCGCCTAAATAATTAAAACATATTCCAAAAGGTGCAGTACCAACTCCTTCACCGGTAGCAACACTATAATTCAACTCTCCAACTATTGCATATGTTGCGTTTACACCAGGACCACCTGGCATAACAGAACCGGCAACTCCATAATTTGTAATACGAATCAGCAAATTACCTGCCACCCCATAAAGTACATTTGTAACTGGATTAAATTCAATATCACTCAATTGAACTCCGCCAGGAATTACTACATCTCCTAATTTAGTTGCGACTCCATTTGCCAAATTTACCGAAAGAAGGGTATTACCTCCATTGCTCGGGTAGTTTAAGTCCGAGGAGCAAATAATTGCATTATTCTGCCCCGGAATTTTTGCAATTCCATAGGCAGCTCCAACATTTGTTCCACCAGTTGTGATACCCGCTACAATGGTGGTTGCTCCTGTTGATTTATTTACAGTTACCAACTTTGCTGGAGGAGCTCCTGCAAGAATTTGAACACCATAAATCGGGTAATCGGGAACGAAAGAAGCGGCGGCGGCACGCGTCTCAGGATTTTCTTCCATTCCGTTGTTTACCGGATTTAAATTCTCCATTTTGGAGCAAGATGCCATCAACAAACTAGCTGATGCAATAAATAATAATGATTTCTTTTTCATAAAATTTAGGTTGATTTTTTGTCAAAGAAACATGGCAAAAAACCAAACCACTATGCTGAATGCACAATTGGTTGAATTGCGACATTCATTGGAAAAAAAGAAAAATTCAGATACCGTTTACCAGATATTTGCCCCTTTTCTTGTTGTTCGAAAGAAAAAACAAAAAAACAAGTACATCAAAACCACCAAAACCGAAACAAGACACCACCTGTTTAAAAATAATCACCACTTATTTTTACCTCGACATGGTAAGCGCTTGAAGAAACTCTTGTTTTTTTCTACGCGATACCTCAACCGATGTTCCGTCGTCCATAACCACATAACCCCCATCGCCTTTTACGTAACGGGACACATGCGAAAGATTTACCATTGACCCATGATGTACGCGACAAAAATTTTCAGGCACCAACATTTCCTCGAAATCTTTAATAATGCGCGACACACAAATACGTCGTTTATCCGTTAGGTAAAGGTTTGAATAATTTTCACTGGCTTCGATCCAGACGATATCACTTATCTCCACCATCAGCAATCCTTCAAGCGTAGGCAATGCAATGCGAGAAAGTGTTGACCCGTTTCGTATTTGCTGCATTAGTCCCTCCATACGTTTTTGATCCTGATGCTCAGGTTTGGGCAGCGCTACCAATCGGGCAATGGTTGCTTTCAACTCATCAACATCCACAGGTTTGAGCAAATAATCGAAAGCCGTATAACGAATGGCACGAATGGCAAAATGATTATAAGCTGTAGTAAATACCACATGTAAATCCTTTTTGTCCATTTTATCAAGCAAGGCAAAACCATTTTCGTAGGGCATCTCAATATCCAGAAACAACAAATCGATTTCATGCTTATCCATGTGTGCCAGCGCTTCTTCAACCGAAGAGGCTTCTCCGGAAATCTGGACTTCCGGACAATTTCTCAAAATCAGGCTTTTTAAAATTTCTCTTGCCTTAAATTCATCATCAACGATGAGTGCGCGAAATGTTGTCATTGTATGTCGAAAAATAAAATTACACGTGTACCTGATGGCTGACCCTGTTCGTCAAAAAGATCGATCGTTTCAACCGTATTCTGCTGATGTTTCATTTGATTGATCATGTTTATCCGATCATTGGTGTTTTGGGTCCCAACCGATTGATGGTTGCTGCGCTTTTCTTTCAATTGAGCGGTAAAAGCTCGACCCGGACCATTATCTTCTATCACCACTTGAATGCGGTTGTCTGTTTTTTTAAAGTCAACTGTGATTTTCCCCACACTGTTTTTTTTGTGCATGATTCCATGCCAAATCGCGTTTTCCACAAAAGGTTGAATCACCATAGAAGGAACGCGGATATATCGATCGTCCTCATCCAGATGGATGGAGATTTGATAATGAAAAAATTCACCGAAACGCAATGCCTCTAAATCCAAATACAATTGAAGCGCTTCAGCTTCTTGTTGCAAGGTCATGTCTGTTGTACCGGCGTGATCGACAATATAACGCATCAAGCGGGCAAACTTCGATAAATATTTTTGCGAAGATTCGGGATCATTGTTCGTAACAAAATACTGCACCGAATTGATCACATTGAACATGAAATGCGGATTCATTTGCGCTCTCAATGCCTTCAATTCGGAGGATAACAGCATCGCTTCCTGCGCAAGTCTACGTTTTTGTTTTTCCTTAATAACCTTTAATCTCCAACGAAATACCAAAAACACAAGAGACAGAAACAGCAACAACACAAATAAATAAAACCACCAAGTCTGCCACCAGGCAGGAAGAATGATAAAAGCAAAAGATGCCGCTTTCGCCGACCAATACCCATCGTTGTTTCGAGCCATGACCTGGAAACAATATTCTCCCGGCGGCAAGGAAGGATATTCAACAGAGGTCAATGCAGAATAAGTCCATGCCGAATCTATCCCCAGCATACGGTAACGGTACCCGGCTTCTCCGGGAACCAACAATGAAATGCCTGTAAAAGAAAAACGGATGCTATTGTTGTCGTGCGACAACTGTACTCCCGAAGTTACGCTTTTACCTGTTTGTTGGGTAATCACTTCCCGAATATGTACGGGTGGACGATGGTCATTTTGAAAAAAAGCTGAGGGATCTGCAATCGTAATGGAATTGGCATGAACAACCCATAACTTGTTACCCACGCGAACCACATCATTGATATCATCAGAGTCCAATCCATTTTGACGAGAATAATGACGAATCGTGTATTTGCAAATATTACCAGAACAAAAAGAAATACGGTCAAGACCCTTGTTCGTTGTAGCCCATAAAACGGAATCTCCCTCGACTAAAAATCCTTTGCAAAGATTTCCTGACAAACCATTTTTTTCATTTAAATAAAAATCATGTGTTTTTCTGCGTACAAGTATGCCATTCCCTTTAGATGCAAACAACAAAGTACCATCGTTCAATTTCTTTATGGCTACAATGCGATCCCGAAAAAATGGCTGATCTAAACGGTACTCCTGTAATTCATTTTTTTGTGGATTCAACCAAAACAAACCATTACTGGAAGAAACCAACAATGTGTCTTTGCTAAGCTGAAAAATCAAATCACAGTATTTTCCTCCCAAAGATGAAAACTGAAATACCGTATCTAAAGTTTCGGTAATCCGGAAAACTCCCAAATAAATAATGGTTAGTAATTCTCCCTTGTCGTTAAAATCGAGACCCCTGGTTCCTTTCTCAAGAAAAACCGACACTTTATCTCTACTAAGCACCGCATGAAAAGAATTACCGCCAATGATCAAATCTCCTTTAGCATTTAGCACAAGGTCATTCACCCTTGGATAAACACTTCCGGAAACACGTGACTGAATGCGTCGGGCAATTATCGTATCCGTCAGAACATGATACAAATCACCGGTTTGGGTTCCAATAAAAACAGTTGAATCTTTGGCCAATACTTTGGTAATGCCAACACCCGTCAACCCCTTACCCTCACCCAGGTACCTGAATTCAGGAAAGGGAATACTAAATAATCCCGAGGCTTCGGTACTGATCCAATACTGACCTTCACGATCTACGATAAAATCGGTAACTACTTTATCATCAAAAAAGGAGAACTCGTGAGGAGCAGGCGACAAATCGGCATTGAATTTCCGCACACCGAAGAATCCACAAACAAAAACATCACCATTTTCAGATTCTTCAAAATCGATAATCCGACTTGGCAACAACAGCAATTTGGCTTGCATGTTTTTTTGTTGAATCAACAAATAGCGATCAAAAGAAACCCCAAAAGTACCGGAAGCAAACCGAATGACTTGAACCCTATGCATCGCTGTGGTATCAACCGATTGGAAAGTCCAATACAAATCATGCCTCCCGGATTCCTTTTGCAAAAACACTTTGTCGGATTTCCGCCCATGATAGGAAAACAAAACACTTAAATCCTTTGCAACATCCACATACAAATGGTTCTCCTCCAAAACAAGTTCAACACTATTCTCTTTTCTCCCTAAATCAGGAATTCGAAATCGTTGACCAAAATTTGTACCCAGAAATATTTCATTCTTATCGTTAACTACCATTGAAACAATAATGCTGCCTCCAACATTTTTTTGCAATTGTGTGTTGGCCTTGATCAGCAAAAATTTTTCGTCCGAAAAACAAGAAATGCTGCCATTAAATCCTCTGAACCAGATTCGACCATGACCGTCTTCATAAATTCCGAAATTGGTATTATCGTACAATCCATCGGCTGTTGTAAAAACTTCAAAACCGTAACCATCATATCGCGCAACACCAACATCTGTTGTTAGCCATAAAAACCCTTTCGAATCCTGCAAAAGTGAATACACATTTTGTCCCGGCAAACCTTGTTTCACCGTATACTCCTTTATTTGATAATCTTGAGCATAGGCTTTTGCATTTCCAAGCATCAGCAGCGCAAATGAAATCAGAACAGCACAAAAAGTTACAAAGGGCCTCATCCTTGAATTGAAGCCCAATAATAGCATTTTATATTTGCACGGAACACTAATGTTGAACGACTATTTTTTGTGTAAACAACCCTAAGCGCAAAAAGTAAACACCAGAAGGAAACGAGCTAGTGGAAAAATCGACGTTCCCTGTCGAAACCTTCTCCGAAAAAAGGAGTTCTCCATGGAGGTTGAAACACTCCAGTACTTTGCATTCGCCATTGGCAATTTCAAAAGAGATATGCAGAACATCGTCTGCAGGCAATGGATAAACATGAATCTTATCTTGAATTACTTCCGGTATGTCAGTATAAGTTGGACAATAATCAGCTGCCGCATTTTGAGGTATAACCTGCATGTAAGAACCTACAACCTCATTTATTGCAAGGGGATAGAAAGAAACCGTATCTCCCCATTTCACTGGCAGAACATCGCTTGAAAAAGAAACGACTGAAGGAGAAAAGACACAAGTGTTCATGTTTTGAAAGTTGAAATTTCCATAACATGCAATAACAGTATCCATTGCCGGATCATTAGGCTTACCTATACTATTTATTATTTGATGATCCATACCTATTGAATACCAATTGGAACCCTGAGCTACTACATCATATACATTTCCAAGAGAATCAAAATGGAAAATTTGGCGTGTAAAACTTAGGGTGATTTCCCCGGGTGTTCCTGAAGCCTGAGCATTCAAAAAATCCATTCCTAAAAACTGTCGCTTCATCCAAACCGGATTAAACTGCGCATCTAAACGAATAATCTTAAAATCAGAATTGCTTCTGATTCCGTAATAACCCGAAATACCATCAAAAATCAAGAGGTTAAAAACGTCGGAAAAAACAATTTCCTGAATAATATTTCCGGAAGCATTTAAGCCCAAAACATACGATTTATCATGAAAATCATCCGACATTAAAGCAAAAAGATTTCCATTGGCGTCTGCAGTCAAGCTAAAGCTTTTATAATCATCATGCATATTAACTAGTTTTTTATACCACAAAACATCTCCATTCAGGTTGATTTTCATTATGATTCCATCCCAAACATCAATTAGTACTCCAATAGTACCATCGCTGGTCTCAACGGCATCAATGACATCCGGTTGTGCAATAGCAGGAAAACTCAGGTGTTTAATGTTAATAATATCCCCTGAGGCATTCAAACAATACAACACCACCGCTCCATTAGACGACCCTTTACCTATCAGAATTAAATTCCCGCTACTTGCATCGCGAAAAATTCCAACAGGATAAAACTCACTCACAAATCCCTTTTGCCAAACAATTTCTCCTGCATCATCAAAATGAAGAAGCATAAAAACAGGCAATACATTGTTATAGGTTTGAGCATCATAATAATTGTTGCCATATGCATAAAATCCCGGACCGGTAGGGTTCTTAAAGGTCAGGTTTGGACATAAGACGAAATAATCCGGATCGGGAATAATTCTTTTGAAAAACTGCTGACCGTTGGAGTGAAGGCTAACTGTAAAAACGAAAACCATCACCAAAAAATTGATTTTTGATTTCATGCGAAAATGACGCCTACTCCATTTCCATTGTTGCATGGCCATGCTCCATATAAATTTCCCACATGATGCAACCATGAACCCTTTTTAAAACAAAAAAAGCCTTTTGCAAAAAAAGAATGCAATTTCAACTCATAAGTGGCGGGATTTGGACAATAACTGGTTTGAACTTTTTTTTAATTTTTTTCGAAAAAAATTAAAAAGTTACCCTACCAACACGACCTTATTAAACATCCTCCGTTCAAAAGTCGCCCCTTAAACAACCTTCCCAAGAGGAAATAATCGGAAATTTACTTTTTAAACACCCTTTCTATGAAGATTATCGTCCCAATGGCCGGTATGGGCAAACGCATGCGCCCGCATACCCTCACCGTTCCCAAACCCCTTATCCCTGTAGCCGGGAAGCCTGTAGTGCAATGGTTGGTGGAGGACATTACTCGCGTTTGTGGTCAGAAAGTAGACGAAATCGCATACGTTGTGGGCCGTTTTGGCGAAGAAACCGAAAAGGAACTGATCCGTATTGCGGAAAGTCTTGGAGCCAAAGGAACAATTTGTTACCAGGACGAGGCCCTTGGAACGGCACATGCTATTTTGTGCGCAAAAGAGGCATTGAGCGGACCCGTTACCGTTGCTTTTGCCGACACTTTATTCCGCGCCGACTTTACCCTTGACCAAACCAAAGATGGTATCATTTGGGTACAAAGGGTAGAAAACCCTTCTGCTTTTGGTGTGGTAAAAACCAATGCAGATGGCGTTATCACCGATTTTATAGAAAAACCAAAAGAATTCGTCTCCGACCAGGCCATTATCGGTATTTATTTTTTCCGCGATGGCGACAATTTGCGCAAGGAATTGCAACACCTCATCGACAACAACATCAGAGGAAACAATGAGTTTCAGCTCACGGATGCCTTGGAAAACATGAAACAAAAAGGTGTGAAGTTTGCCACAGGACAAGTCGACGAATGGCTGGATTGCGGAAATAAAAACGTTACCGTTTACACAAACCAACGTGTACTTGAAAACCATAAACACCTGAATCTGGTGCATGCAAGCGTGAAACTTGAAAACAGCATCATCATTCCGCCTTGTTATGTTGGAGAAAATGTCGTTTTACGCAACACCGTGATTGGTCCTCACGTTTCATTAGGGAACCATTCCCTTGTAGAAAACAGCATCGTGTCAAATTCCATTGTGCAATCCAACGTAAAAATCCGTCAGGCCAACATCTCCAACTCCATGATTGGAAATTATGCGGAATACAACGGAAGAGCAAGTGATTTGAGCATGGGAGATTATAACCAGATTACTGAATGAAAACAACGCTGACTTTCTTCCTTTTTTTGATTTTGCTGGCATCTTGTCGTTCGGCCAAACCAGCCGCGCAAACTACCGACAAAACAAGTTCCATGTCCAAAGGGCAGAAAGACAGTATCATCAAATCACACGGTCAGGGATTTTTAATCGAAGGCAACGTCAAGCGCATGAACGGCGACCTTGATGGTGCCATCAAAGCCTATTTAGATTGCCTAACGTTCGACGAAAAAAACGATGCTGCATGGTATGAACTTTCGCGCATCTACGAAACGAAAGGGAATTTCGGAAAAGCATTGGAAGCAGCAGAATTAGCCGCACAGCTCGATGAAAAAAACGAATGGTATGTGTTCCATTTAGCCCTGCAATATCAGCGTAGCGGAATGGTAGATAAATGCTCCAAAGCTTACGATCGATTGATTGCAATTCAACCCAAAAAAGCAGAATACTACATCCGTTATTCCGAATTCCTGAATTACGACAATCAATTTGCAAAAGCCATCGAAGTGTTGGAAAAAGGAGAAAAAGCAACCGGTGCCGACGACCAGGTGATTTACCAGAAATTCAGGTTATATGCAGAAAATGAAAAATACAATGAAGCACTTGTCGAATTAGAAAAACTCATCAAATCCAATCCTTATGATCCTACCTTCTTAGGCATTGCCGCTGAAGTGTATGAGAGCATGGGGCAAAAAGACAAAGCAAAAGAATTGTACGCCCGCATCCTACAAATGGATCCCAACAACGGTATTGTTCATTTATCGCTTGCGCAATTGTATTGGTTCGATGGCGATAAAAACAAAGCACAGGAAGAACTCAAAGTAGCCATGTCTAGTGGCAATCTCGATATCGAC
>JBIKKU010000364.1:0-3281 GCA_044360245.1 Flavobacteriales bacterium
TGCTGCAGGAGCCGGATTTGGCGGTGGCGGCATGAACATGGATGATATCTTCTCCCAATTCTCCGATATTTTCGGAGGAGCATTTGGAGGTGGATTCGGTGGTGGTGGTGGCCGCGGAAGACGTGTTCAAAAGGGATCCAATCTTCGCATTAAAGTGAAGCTCACATTGGAGGAAATTGCCAAAGGCGTAGAAAAGAAAATAAAGGTTAACAAACTCAACAATTGTAAAACCTGCAACGGTACCGGCGCAAAAAATTCGAATGCGGTTCGCAATTGTTCTACCTGCGGCGGAACCGGACATATCACCCGCATCACCAATACCTTCCTCGGACAAATGCAAACTTCACAAGTTTGTCCAACCTGTCACGGACAAGGAACAACCATCACCGAAAAATGTGGAAGTTGTTACGGAGAGGGCACCACGCGTGAAGAAGAAATCATCTCCATCAATATTCCGGCAGGTGTTGAAGAGGGAATGCAAATGGCGGTGAATGGAAAAGGAAACGCTGTGCGCAATGGTGTACCTGGAGATTTAATTGTAGTATTTGAAGAAGTTCCGCACGAATTCTTGCAACGCGACGAACACAATTTGCATTACGATTTGCATCTGAATTTTGCAGACGCAGCTCTTGGAACCGATATCGAAATTCCAACCCTCGACGGTAAAGCAAGAATCCACATTGAACCGGGAACACAAAGCGGAAAAATTCTGCGCTTAAAAGCAAAAGGATTACCTGTGCTCGACAGTTACCAAAAAGGTGATTTACTGGTAACCATTAACATTTGGACTCCTTCGAAATTGAGCAAAGAAGAAAAAGACCTCTTGATGAAACTTCGCGACAGTGAAAATTTCAAACCAAATCCTTCCAAAAAGGAAAAGAGTATATTTAAACGTTGGAAAGAAATGTTCACCGGAAGTCAAGACTAATCTGAACCATGGAACTACTACGCGCCGAAAATGTTGTTAAGCGATACGCCGGACACACTGCATTAAGTGGTGTTTCAATCACCGTCCCCGAAAAAAGCATTTACGGCTTGCTTGGTCCAAACGGTGCGGGCAAAACATCGCTCATCCGAATCATTAATCAGATTACCGGTCCCGATGCAGGCGCTGTTTTTTTCAATGGAGAAAAATTAGCACCGGCGCATTTGGCGTATATCGGGTATTTGCCAGAAGAACGTGGCTTGTATAAAAAAATGAAAGTCGGGGAACAATCCATTTACCTCGCGCGCTTAAAGGGAATGTCCAGAACAGAAGCCATTCAGCAATTGCGCAATTGGTTCGACCGCTTGGAAATTTCTTCGTGGTGGGACAAAAAAATTGAAGACTTATCAAAAGGTATGGCGCAAAAGGTACAGTTCATTACCACGGTAATGCACAAACCTAAATTGCTTATCCTCGATGAACCTTTCAGTGGTTTCGACCCCATCAATGCCGACATCATCAAAAAAGAAATTCTTCGTTTGCGCGATGAAGGATCTACCATCATTTTCTCTACCCACAACATGGGTTCTGTAGAAGAAATGTGCGATGAGATTTCCCTAATCAACCAATCGAAAGTGATACTTGACGGTCGCGTATCGGACATCCGAAAACGTTTTCGTTCGCATGTTTACGAAATAGATTTTTCCGGGAACATGATTGCCTTTGCCAATGCCTTGTGGGCAGGTTTTGAGCTTATCGACCGCGAACAAGTTGACAAAACGCATTTCAAAGCGAAAGTAAAATTACTCCACAATAACAACCTAAATGCTTTACTTGGCGCGCTTATTCCACATGTCGAAATCAACGGCGTGCGCGAACTTATTCCAAGTATGAACGATATTTTCATTGAAGTAGTCAATCAACAAAATCAGCAACATGGGTAAGATCGGTCTAATCGTAGGACGGGAATACTTGACCCGTGTAAGAAAGAAATCGTTTATCGTTATGACGATTCTCGGACCACTATTGATGGCCGGATCCATGCTGCTCTTAATTTGGTTAGCCGTGAGTCAGGATACTGCTCACAATGTGCTTGTTGTGGATGACATCGGATTAACAACCAACCTCCTTAAGGACAAAGAAAAAATCAAATTTCATTACACGGATAAAACAATTTCCAAAGAAGACTTTTTAAAAGAAGAGAGTTACGATTTATTGCTTTATGTAACGCATTCGAATAACGCAAGCACAAACACTTCTATTCTGAATGGAGGTAAAGCACAAATGCTTTATAAAAAATTGCCTTCACTGGAGGTGCAGTCCTACATCACTTCTCAATTAAACAATGTTCTCGAACAATACCGACTGGAAAAAGCAGAAACGCAAAGTCCGGAAATCAAAAAATTTATCCGTGAGGAATATCCCAAATTCAAAAAACTAACTGAAATCGAAGTTAAGGATGCAGAAACTTCCGAGGATGGAAAACAACAAAACATGTATGCTGCAGTTGGTTTCACGTTTGCCTTCCTTATTTATTTTTTCATTTTCCTTTACGGTGTACAAGTGATGCGTGGCGTAATTGAAGAAAAAACAAGCCGCATTGTTGAGGTCATCATTTCTTCGGTAAAACCTTTTGAATTGATGATGGGAAAAATCATTGGTATTGCATTGGTAGGACTAACTCAATTCGCATTATGGGTGATACTAACAGGTTCAATTTTATTGATTTCCAAATCGACATTTTTACCGGGAAATTATGATGCTGCAGCCCAAGCACAGGTAGAACAAACAGCAGTAAATGTCAGTACCGAGCAACCCGCTGAATTGCTTACAGATGCACAAAATGAAAACTTTGATTTAATCTTCAATCGCATCAACTGGGGAGGAATTCTCGGACTCTTTTTATTCTACTTCATGGGCGGATATCTCCTTTACGGCTCACTTTATGCAGCCATTGGATCTGCCGTGGATAATGAAGCCGATACCCAACAATTCATGCTACCGATAACGATTCCATTGGTATTTGGATTTGTGATTGCCCAAATGGCCATAACCAATCCGGAATCTCCGGTGGTGTTTTGGGGATCAATGATTCCTTTTACTTCTCCGATTGTGATGATGGTAAGGGTGCCTGCCGGAATCCCTTACTGGGAGCTAGGACTTTCCATGTTTTTATTAGTGGCTACGTTTATTTTTACCACATGGATTGCAGGAAAAATTTACCGCACAGGTATTTTGATGTATGGCAAAAAGGTAAGCTACAAGGAACTTTGGAAGTGGTTGTTTTATAAAGGCTGAATTTTACCGCAACTTTAAAAAGACTAAAAAAGTTCTCTGAGTAATTTTTGAGGCTTTT
>JBIKKU010000082.1:0-10049 GCA_044360245.1 Flavobacteriales bacterium
CGGAACTTGCGTATTATCGAAACGAGGGCCAATTCCCACATAGCCATATCCGGTCATTCTTACGACTTCTCGGCCATTGTATTGGTTTCCATCGATACCATTGGGGTTATTTCCGGTTCCTGCGGTGAAGTTAAAAATGAGATTATCCGGACCGGCCGCTCCAACACCACCAACCGAGTTATCGCTCCAGTTGATGACAAAATCCGAGACATCCAAAGCATTTGCTCTGTAGCCCACATAAGCCCGGTCTTGATTATCGGTAAAGGTAATACCGGTCTGCATCCAGGGGCGGTAGCCACCGTCTTGGACAAATACTGCACCATTGCTGTTTCCATTTAAGTGCATTAAAGAAAAGGCTCCTCGGGAATTGTAGAACGAATTTGCACCAAACCCATAATCCACACCTAAAAGATAGTATCCGGAAGTATTTACGCCTTGTAATGCTCCAAAACCATTGATTATGTATTGGGTCCCACCAACAAATGTTCCATTTAGTTTCGACCTCATTGCGCCATTGGTCTGCGTATAAATAGGGCTGTTACCAAAGGCAAAACCAAAAATATTTCTTTGATTTATAGGATCACCTGCTGCCCATCTGTTACCGCCCATGCGCCATGCAAGATCGGCTTTTGCTGCAGTATTGGCGGTATTTTGGGCTGCGGGTCCGTTAGCAGGTTGCTGTGCATTAGCACTAAATTGTAAAACTAAGGTAATTGATAGAAGTAAAATTTTTCTTTTCATAATGTTCAGATTACCTGAACAGCGTTATCATTCCTTTTTTCGATGTTGAATTTCCATCCGAACTTACTCCGGAAAAAATGTAATAATAGACTCCTTCGCTTAGCTTGTTTCCCTTGAAATCTTGTCCTGTCCAAATGGAGTTTTGTCGATTTAATTCAAAAACTTTTTCACCCCAGCGATTGAAAATTTCCATTTGTGTCTCAGTGAAAAAATAGAAATCCGGGAAGGAATAAAAATCGTTAAACCCATCTTCGTTTGGAGAAAACACATTTTGAAAGTCGGGAAGATTTTCAAGAGAGGTTATTTGAATCAAACTCACGCTGTCCAGAACATAATAAGAATGACGCACCGGCGCATAAGGTGTAGTGTCCGGAATTACCGCAAGCAACTGGCTTAAGCCATCAAAATCGAAGCGCCCAATGGTGAGCCATTTTTCACCTCCTTGTGCCAGAAAGGTTTGTTCCACTTTAACCCAATTGCTCGTGTCGGTTAAATAAGTTACCGTCAATTGAGGGGTGGAGGCAAAAATCCAGCAACCGGGATTTTGATCAGGTCGCACGGCAGAAACAAATGCACCGAAATTATCAATGCTAAAGTCTGAATGGTTTGCCAAGGAAATGTAAAACTGAATTTTGTATTCAAACTGAGGGAGTAATACGGATGTAATTTCGGTTTGGATATATTCAGAAATTAACATATCACTTGTTCCAGGGCCTAAATCGTAATATACACCTATTCCGGTATAGCATTGCCCTTGGAAGGGTTGTTGGTATCCCATCCAGTAATTAGGCGCTTGAATGCCACCCATATTGCTTGGGGCACAGGCACAAACATAGTCTACCGTGCAGGAATTGGCTTTAACCCAATAATCGCACAAAGGAAGCTCGTCTTGAGTTGTCGGACATGAAGCATGTTCTTCAAAACTTCCATTACGCACCAAGTTTACCTGTCCTAAACAATAGAATGGAAACTGGAAAAACAATATGAAAAAAGAAAGAAATCGCAATTCGGGGAATGAATAGTAAAATTATTCTCCACTTTGTTTTTTCTGCGCAAAAAGCATGTGGGCAAAAAACGCGGGCCGAACTAAGTTACGAAAAACACCTCCTTTCTGCGCAATGGCTTGCGAAAAAATGAAATAAAGGTGGGCAAATGAGGGTAAACGTTAAGCGATATGCGATATGCGATATGCGATATGCGATATGCGATATGCGATATGCGATATGCGATATTTAGGCCTCACCATAGGGGTATGAAGTTAAGTTCGTTTACCCAATGCTGCAATAACCAAAAATGGTCAATTTAGGTTTCTAAGGAGGTTGTTTTAATGGTGTTTGGAAAGGAAACTTATTTAGGTTCACTCTTCATCCAAAGCGCGTTTGTCAATCCGTTTGGCAATTTGTCGGATGGTGAAATATTGGATGAACCATGTAGCGAGAAAAACAAAAATATCAGAAATGATATTCCATGGCGATGGCAAGTGGACTTCCTCGATAAAAATGTCGAGTGCAAAAACGGTGGAGAAAAATAAAATGAAGGGAATCTGTTCGGGTTTGCGGCGTATCTGGAGTACGATGGCTAAAATGAAAAGTCCAAGAAACAGTACTAGTGCAACAAGTTCGGCTCGGCTATGCATTTCTAAATATAAGCAATACCGACAAAACCATCAAGCTTCAATGGTCGCAGGAACGTCCTTTGATTTTTCCGTTCTGGTAATTTTGATCTTCCTGTTGCAATTCTTTTTCGGTTTCTTCCTTGAGTTTACTGTTGAGCATGGGTGCTAAATCAGGTTTTCCTGCGTTTACCCATGCGGTGTACCATAAGGATCCCACTCCGATTATCGTTTTGCGCATGCGGCGTTCCACCATTCCGCTGAGCATGGTATTGTAGGCTTCGGTGAATTCCTGCGAATATACTTTTACGGTGACGTTCCCTCTGGTTTCGTAACTGTATTTAAGGTCTTCAGGAAAATTTTGCGAAAGTATTTTTTCAAAATTCAGCACACTATCAACCGCGGCATGACTTTCTTTTACGGCTTGCCAGGCAAATTCCAAAGGGTCTTTCACGTAGATGGCCTTGCCTAAAAAATAATCGTAATCGTCCGACAACAATTCGGGAATCCGCGATTCCCAAAAACCGTGAATGCCTTTTTGTCCGGTGAGTTGTCCATTGTAATTTTCGGTGGTATGCAAGGGCACATGCGCATCGCCTACGTAATGTCCCAAATCGGCAGAGAGCCTTAGGATGCGGTCGAAATCTTTTTCTTTGAAGGCATCCGTCAAACGAAACATCATCACATCAATATGCCACGGTACAATGCCGTATTCCTGAATGGTGTCTTCGGTGTATTTGGCAATGGCATCTTTCCATTTTTTAGGAACGGTTTTAAAAACATCTTCGCCGGGAATTTTATAATGATCGATGTCGATAAAGTGGCGCTGTGCTTCACCTTCTACCGCATAACGACGTTTATCCGGATCCACGGCATGTTCGGTGATGAATTCGATATTGTGTTTGTAAAACACGAACATTTCCGGGGGCAAGGTAAAGGTGGCCATTCGGTTGATTTTTTTATGCGCGTGAAATCCCCATACCACCACAGCTGATTTCTGCAAAAAGTGAAATGCCATCAGAGGAACAATGGCCAAAAGAAAAAACAAACGAATACGCATCAGTTAAAGATAAGCAAAAGCCGTGCTTGGATGCAAGAGCTGACTTTGCCTCCGAACTTTAAGAAATGGTGAACAATTGTTCCTGATCATGGGAACTCTTGGGTTTTTCGGGCAAATGGCTTCCTTTTCGTAGTTTTGCAAACCGAAACCATGAAGACTCCTGTTGAAATTTTAGCTCCTGCCAAAAATCTGGTGCAGGGTATTGCCGCTATCAATGCCGGTGCCGATGCCGTGTATATTGGTGCGCCTCAATACGGTGCGCGTTCCAATGCAACCAATCCGGTAGAAGATATTGCTGAATTGGTGCGTTATGCGCATTTGTTTAAAGCGAAAGTATTTGTGGTGGTAAACACCATTTTGTACGATGAAGAATTGGCTTCTTGTCGTGATTTGATTTGGGAATTGTACGAGATTGGAGTGGATGCGCTGATCATTCAGGATATGGCTATTCTGGAAATGGAAGACCTTCCGCCGATTGTGCTGCATGCCAGTACACAAGCCAATAACCGCGATCCCAAGCATGTCAAATTTTTAGCCGATTGCGGCATCAAACGCGTGGTGCTCGCACGCGAACTCAACCTCGATCAGATCCGCGAAATTCATGAAGCATCGGATGTAGAACTTGAATTTTTTGTCACCGGTGCCTTATGCGTTTCCTTTTCCGGAAATTGTTACATGAGCATTGCCAATGGTGAGCGCAGTGCCAACCGTGGATCGTGTGCGCAGAATTGCCGTTTGCCTTACCAGCTCATCGACGGAAATGGTGAAGTACGAATCAAGAACAGTCACTTGCTTTCCATCAAAGACCTCGACCTCACCGACCAATTGCCCGATCTCATTGAAGCGGGAATTACTTCGTTTAAAATTGAAGGACGTTTGAAAGACATGGTTTATGTAAAAAACAATACGTCTTTTTTGCGTCAGAAACTCGATGCTTTTTTAGCAGGAAACGAGCGTTATACCAAAGCATCGTCCGGTAGGACATTTTACAATTTCGATCCCGATTTAGGCCGCAGTTTCAATCGTGGGTACACGGATTATTTCGTCAACAAACGCGTCGAAAAAATCGGTTCATGGGAAACACCAAAATCGCAGGGACAATACATCGGAAAAATCACCGGCACCAAAGCCAATGGGTACCTGATAGAAAACCATGACTTGCTTAACAATGGCGATGGATTGTATTTTATCAACGAAGAAGGAGAGGCCGATGGGGCAAAAGTGAACATCATTGTGAACGATGTAGTCGTGCCCAATGTGTTTCGCGATTTACCTGTGGGCACGGAAATTTTCCGCAATTCCGATGCTGAATTCAATCGACTGGTAGAACGAGAAGACAGTGCTGTGCGAAAAATTGGTGTGCACATGCAACTCCGTGAATCGTCCAATGGATTTGTATTGCGCGTTGAAGATGAAGACGGACATTCCGTTGAGCGTCTATTTGAAATCGCCAAAGAGCCCGCCAAATCAAGCGAATCGACCATTCCAAACATCAAGAAAAACCTGAACAAAACCGGAAATACACCGTTTATTGTCGACGATCTTCAGGTTGAATTTTCTAGCAATTGGTTTTTACCGAATTCACGCATCAATGAAATGCGCAGGGAAGTGTTGGACGAATTGATGGAAGTTCGCGTGAAAGAATACCAACGCGAGGAAGTGCATTTGGAAAAAACCTCACATTCTTATCCTTTCAGTAAACTCGATTTCACTTATAACGTTTCCAATCAACTGGCCCGGAATTTTTACCACCGTCACGGCGTTACCGAAATTGAAAAAGCTTTCGAATTGCAATGGGATCCGGGGAAATCTCGGGTAATGACCACCAAATATTGTGTGAAATACGAACTCGGAAAATGTCCGAAATTCCAACGCGAAACCATGGGGGAAAAACTCAAGGAGCCTTTAACCTTGAAACACGGAGCAACCGAATACAAACTCAAATTCAACTGCAAACCCTGTGAGATGGAAATCTGGGAGAAAGATGCAGAATTGGAATTTGAGGAAGAAGATTGATTCGAAACCACTATTGCATTACCACTTGAGGCGAACCAATGCTCCATTCTCCAACACGGGAATTTCGCGTGTTTGATCGGGCTGCAGGCAATACTTGATATCGTCTTTCAATCCAAGTTTCGCCAAGCGTTCCTTATGCGATGCTTTCGATAAAAATTTCAGAGGATCTTCTTGTGCTTGTTGGTAAAGGTAACTCAAGGCCAATGCGGCATCCTGCAATTTGAATTTTTCGGGATGTTTGACCAATTGTTCCGTAACCGCTCCTGCAAACAAAGCATCTTCCAGGTTGAATTTGTTTTTCCAACCCGAACACAAAAGCAACACATTGCGGTCTTGCGATACCAGGTATTCGCACACGGCAGAAATATTGGTGAATGCACCGATAATCACCCTATGTGCATCTTTCGCGGCATTGATAGCCTGTGTGCCGTTGGTGGTGGTGAGTACAATCGTCTGACCTTTGATATGATCACCCATGTAACTGTAGGGCGAGTTTCCAAAAGGAAAACCTTCCACGGGAACAGCTTCGCGCTCTGCAGCTGCGAGGTAACCTTTAGCTTGGTATTCGCGCGCTTCCTCCACGGTGGCAACGGGAATGATTTTTTCTACGCCATGTTCAAAAGCCGTGCAAATGGCCGAAGTGGCGCGGAGAATATCGATGATCACCACAACCGAATTATCGTCGCGGTAAACAGGATAGAGGTAGGGCGAAAAACAAGCGTCGACAGTAGCCTGACTCATTCGATTATTTTTTCAGAAAAGGCATTTTAACCACTTTTGCTTTCAGTGCTTTGTCGCGCACTTTCACAAAAATTTCAGCATCCGGTTTAGCAAATTCAGTTGCCACATAACCCATACCAATTCCTTTTTGCAAAGTTGGTGCTTGAGTTCCTGAAGTAACTTTTCCGATGAGGTTTCCGGCTGCATCAACGATTTCGTAATCGTGACGAGGAATACCGCGGTCGATCATTTCGAAACCGATGAGTTTACGTGACACTCCATTTTCTTTATGCGCAAGAATGTTTTTCGAATTGGTAAATTCTTTGGTGAATTTGGTAATCCAACCCAACCCTGCCTCAATGGGTGAAGTAGTATCGTCGATGTCGTTTCCGTAAAGACAGAACCCCATTTCCAAACGAAGCGTATCGCGTGCGCCAAGTCCGATGGGTTTAATACCGAATTCTTTTCCGGCTTCCATGATAGCGTCCCACATTTTTTCTGCGGCACTGTTCGGGAAATAAATTTCAAAACCACCGGCTCCGGTATATCCGGTATTGGAGATGACCACATTGTCCACTCCGTTGAATTTACCAATGCGGAAAGCGTAATAAGGAATTTCGGACAAGGTTACATCTGTAAGCTTTTGCAAGGTTTGCAGGGCATTCGGACCTTGAATGGCCAATAAAGAAGTATCATCGCTGATGTTTTGCATGTCTACTCCCTTGGTGTTGAACTTGCTGATCCAGTTCCAGTCTTTATCGATGTTGGAAGCATTCACCACCAACATGTAATGGTTTTCGGCAACACGGTAAACAATCAGGTCATCTACAATTCCGCCGTTTTCATTGGGCAAACAAGAGTATTGTGCTTTACCGTCCACTAGCACTGAAGCATCGTTGGAAGTCACACGCTGAATGAGGTCGAGTGCATCAGGGCCTTTCAAGATGAACTCACCCATGTGCGATACATCGAACATCCCCACAGCATCGCGCACGGTGGCGTGTTCATCGTTCAAACCGGAATAAGAAACCGGCATATTGTATCCTGCAAAAGGCACCATTTTAGCGCCAAGCGAAATATGTTTATCAGAGAGTGCGGTGTTTTTCAAAGCGGTGGTAGTTTCCATGCGAAATTGGTTTTGACAAATGTAACAATCCTGCCGATTTTTTGGGCGAGTAAGACTATTCTCCAAGGATTTTGAGGTAGCGTTCGCGTTGCGATAGCACGGAATACCTTTCTACGGCCGTTTTGCGACCTGCCACGCCTATGGATTGCCTCAATGCGGGATTTTCAATCAACTGCGATAAAACCTCCAACCATTCTTCCTCCGTTTTAGGCAAGAAACCATTTTGGCCATGCCGGATAATTTCGGAATTGACACCTACAGGCGCCATTACCGTTGGGATTCCCAGTGACATATACACCAATCCTTTCAAGCCGCATTTTCCCTTGGCCCATTCATCATCAGGCAAGGGCATGATGCCGATATGGATTTCCCGAAGCTCAGGAACTTCCGAAGTTTTTGTCCAGGCAATCCCCGTGATGTCCAACTCCTCATTGCGAAAGGCATGATGTCCGATGACTTTAAACCTTACGCCTTGTCTATATTTTTCTCGAATTTTTCGGAGAACAGGTAGCGCCAAATCGAAATGTTTGATGGTGGTAAGACTCCCGCTCCAGCCAATAACCACGGGCCCTTGCGTATGGTTTTCAGCAGGTGAAAATTGATCGGTATCCACCGTGGTTGGAACAATGTGAACGTTTTTGTTGTAGCGTGATGCAAAATCGGCGAGGTATTGATTTCCCGCCATTACCACATCGGCCAGACGAATGATGGATGCTGTTTTTGCAGGAAATTTCAAGAAACCAAACCAACGGTTAGACTTAGATACATCGAGCTTCCAGATGGCATCATCGAAATCGTAAATGATTTTTACGCCACGTTTTTTAAGTCGTTTTTCGAAAATGGCAGGACCGATAAAAATAGATTCCCGGATGATAAGCACTGCGTCGAAATTTGTTGCTCTGCGTACATCTTGTTTTCGTTTTTTCCAGGAACGCAGTACGATGCTGAGTTTCTTGAAAAAATTTCCCGGGGCATAAAATATTTTGTCGTCGTTCGGTTCCAGTAAATAACTGAATTCAAGTGTTACCCCATTTTCCCTGAGAAAATCAACATATTGTTCGATGCGAAAACGCTGATTGGGCGCGCGATCGGGATAGTGCATGCAAAGCACCAAAATGTTTTTGGTTGTGGAAGTAGTGTGCACTCAGAGAGGTTCGAATGCAAAAATCAGAAAAATAAAGGGAATGGGAACCGAGACCAATGCAGTTCCTGAAAAATAAAGTGACGAAATCAGGCCTGAAGTTTTTTCACGTTGACAGCGATGGGACCTTTGGGATGGTCTTTCATCTCAAATTCAACACGGTCGCCTTCGTTGATGGGATCGATAATCCCACTTTGGCGGACATAAATTTCAGCACCCGTGTCATCGACTCGGATAAAACCGAACTTGTTCTTTCGGTTGTAGAATTTCACAGTTCCGGTTGGCATGATAGATAGCGTTGTGAATTTGAAAGTTAATCATAAAAAATGACAAAGTCAATGCCTAACTTGCAAAACCAATTCGAATACCGTGAAAAAGTCATTACTTGGATTAGCCGCTCTTTTGGTTTTAGGTGGACCCGCTATAAATGCTCAGGAAGTCGCTGTTAATGAACAGTTTAAAGAGATTAGAAAGGGCCAGTTCTTTTTTGCATGGGGCTATAACCGAGGGCAGTATTCCCTGTCAGATATCCATGTTTGGGGTCCGGATTACGATTTCACTTTAGAGAACGTTTGCGCCTCCGATCGTCCTTCCGATTTTGAGGTGGATGTGTATTTCAATCCGACCAAGCTGGCTATTCCGCAATACAACATGAAAATCGGCTATTATTTTTCCGATCGTTTTTCGGTTTCTTTTTTTGTGGATCACATGAAGTACGTCGTTCGTCAGTGGCAGTCGGTGAAAATGAACGGAACGATTGATCCTTCTGCTGCTCCTCAATTTGCAGGCAATTATGTGGATTCGTTTATGACCATTCGTCCCGATTTTTTTGATTTCGAACATACCAATGGATTGAATTTGTTGGGTGGTGAAGTAGAATGGTTGAGCGAATTGTGGCAACATCCGAAAAGAAGAATTCGCCTGAACAGCGAGTTTGGATTAGGTGCCAGCATGCTTCTTCCGCGCACGGATGCAGTGGTTTTTGGAGTGCAAGGCGCTGATATTTTTCACATTGCGGGTTTTGGTTTGCATTCTTCTCTTGGATTGCGCATGGACTTCGGTAAACACTTTTTTGCTCGTGTTATTTTGAAAGGCGGTTTTATTTCACTTCCTGATGTGTTAACTTTTTCGGAACCGGGATACGGTGCTAGTCACCATTTCTGGTTTTCGCAAGAACAAATCAGTGTGGGTTATGCCTTTCATCTGAAAAAACCATCAATTGGCAATTGAATGGCTTTCCCGGCTGAACAATTGACTTCGGATTTTGTTTCGTTTTTATGCATGCACCAAGGGCAATTGTTGTAGGAAGTGGAATTGGCGGAATGGCTACGGCTGTGAGGCTTTCCAAAAAGGGATATCGTGTTGCGGTGTGTGAATCGGCAGCTCGTCCGGGAGGAAAACTTTCGGAATTTCGTTTAGGTGATTTTCGCTTCGATGCAGGTCCATCTTTGTTTACTTTACCGCATTTGTTGGACAAATTATTTCAAGACTGTGGAAAAAATCCACGCGATTATTTCGATTATGTGAAGTATCCGGAAGGATGTCATTATTTCTGGGACAACGGTAAATCCTTGTTTGCCTCTGCAGATCCCGAAGAATTTGCGCAGCAGTGTGAGTCGACTTTTGGGGTGCC
>JBIKKU010000365.1:0-3260 GCA_044360245.1 Flavobacteriales bacterium
CACGGTTTTCAAAGGAGTAAACTATCGTCTTTCTTTTTGTTCTGCAGATCCGCTTATTAACGGGAAAATCCAGTTTCAAATCATTGAGCGTAAAACCATGGCTCAAACAGAAGAATATTTTGTAACTGAGCAAGTTCCCAAAACCGATGCCGACGGAAATATTGTGATGGATCAAAACGGAAATCCGGTTATGGAAACCAAATCCATTAAGAAAACCCGTCGTGTTTACGGAAAACAACCTATAGTCCGTTACGATTCTGCAAAAGATTCAAATAAACAATGGTGTGAGTTTACCACCGACCAAGACCGTAGTTTGATCATTCGTGTGATCGTTCCTACCGGTGGTGGTGAAAAACCTAAAAACGACCTTAATCCTGAAGGATTTGCTTGTATTGGAATGCTTGTTGAGCAACAACAAGGTCCGCAAGCCGGAGGTTGGAATTAACCTGTAACCAACGCATTTTAACCCGTTCTTTTTTTAAGGGACGGGTTTTTTATTTCATTGTATGATACCAAATGAAAAAATCGCAGCTGTATTGGCTGCAGCAAAAAAGATCATTATTACGGCACATAAAAATCCCGATGGAGATGCATTAGGCTCCACTCTTGGATTTTATCATGCGCTGAAACAAGCAGGAAAAGAAGCATGGGTTATACTTCCTGATGCTTTTCCATCTTTTATAGCCTGGATGCCCGGAGCAAATGACGTGTTGATTTTTGATCAACAAAAAGAAGTCGTAAAGGAATTGATTCTGGATGCAGATGTTTTGTTCTCCTTGGATTACAATGGCTTTGATCGAACCGGCGATTTAGCTCCCTTCTTGCGTGAAGCACGAGCAAAGAAAATAATGGTAGATCATCATCCTGATCCTGAAGAGGGATTTGATATCCGCTATTCTGATGTGTCGGCCAGTTCTACTTCGCAAATGGTGGTTGAATTGCTCGAATCGTTGGGTATGCTTTCATATATTAATGAAGCATCGGCCACTTGCTTGTATGCCGGAATTGTTACAGACACCGGTTCTTTTCGATTTGCCAGTACGCGTCCAAAAACCCATACCATAGCCGCATTGCTCATTGAAAAAGGAGCGGAAAACGGGAAAATTCATAATCAACTTTTTGATACCCAAACGGAATCTCGCCTGAAACTTCTTGGGTATGCGCTTTCCGAAAAAATGGTGGTTTTGCCTCAATGGCATGTGGCTTATTTTTCGCTTAGCCAAGAGGAACTAAAAAGATTCAACTACCGTAAAGGCGACACAGAAGGTTTGGTGAATTACGGTTTGGGAATGGAAGGCATTGAAATGGCTGCAATTTTTGTAGAACATGAGGATATTGTAAAAATTTCCTTCAGGTCTAAAGGAAGTGTTCCGGTTAATGCGCTTTCAAAAGCAAACTTTTCGGGAGGTGGTCACACCAATGCTGCAGGAGGAAAGTGGGATGGAAATCTTGCACAAGCCGTTTCTCGTTTTTTAGAAGTGCTGCCTGATTTCGCTGAAAAAAATATTTTAAATAAATGATCATGAAATCGTTGTTGAGGATTTTTCCAATAGCATTCGTTATGATTTGCGCATGTTCAGGTCCTGAGCAGGAGAAACCCATTCAAATGCCCGGAAAAGAAGAGATGATTGAAATGAACAAAGGCTGGACCATCGAAGAAAATCAGGTGATTGAAAATTACATCCGAAGAAGAAATTGGAAAATGGTGACCACCGGCACCGGTATTCGTTATATGATTTATGAAAGCAAGGACACCACGCTTCCCTTGGCTGATGAAGGTGATATCGTTAGCATGAATTATGAGATAAGATTATTGGAAGGTGACTCGCTTTGCTACGATAGTGAAGGTGAACCGGAAGATTTTAAAGTTGCGATGGACCATGTGGAGAATGGATTGCATGAAGTGGTAACCTATTTCAGAAAAGGCGATCGCGCTAAAGTTATTTTGCCATACAACAGAGCATTTGGATTGGTCGGCGATTTAGATCAAGTGCCTCCTCAAGCTCCATTGGTTTATGATTTGGAAATTGTAGATGTAAAAAAAGACCAACAATGAGAAACCTATTTTTTCTACTGTCAATTCTTTTTCTTGCCGCATGTGGAGGCGGAAGCGGAAAGGGGCCTAAGGGACAAAAAATGGAAGTTCCTGAGTCGGTAACAGATTCGTTAAAGAATGCTGAAATTCCTGAAATTGATTCGGTGCTTCTAGGAAAGGATATGTTGGATACCACCGTTTTTCAACAATCCGCCGAAACAAAAACTACTACCAAAAACGGGGTAAGGATTGAGTTTCTCGAACGAAGTGAAAATGGGCAACCGATTGTCTCGGGTGAAATGGTAAAGCTGAAATACAAAGGAAAATTACCCGATGGAAAGGTGTTCGATTCTTCGGACATGCTAGGAATGGCTTTGCCTTACTTTGTTGGGGTTAAACTTTCGGTAAAAGGATGGGATGAAGCATTGTTGAAAATGAAAACCGGAGATAAGGTTCGCATGGTTGTGCCTTCAAAAATGGCCTACGGAAAAAAAGGATACGGTAAATTGATTCCGCCCAATACAGATTTGACATTCGAAATGGAGGTGCTAGAAAAAATTGAACCTAAGGTTACTTCTTCTGGACTTAAGTTCTTTAAAACGCTTGAAAAATCAGGAGAAATGGCAAAGGATGGTCAGACTGTTGTGATTCATTTTTATGGCTGGTTGCAATCCAATGGTGAGCAATTTGATAGTTCGCATTTAAATGGTAAGCCTTATGAGTTCATTTTGGGAAAAGGAAGATCGCTTCCTTGTTGGGATGAGGCCATTCGTATGATGAGAAAGGGAGAAAAGGCGTTTATCGTTAGTCCTCCTGAATTGGCTTATGGAGCAAATGGCATCCCCGAGCTTGTTCCGCCAAATGCTACGCTCATATACAATCTTGAGCTAATGGAAATTAAATAAAGGGTAATTTTTTTTAGGCTCTGTTATTTTTCTGCTTTGTAGTTTAAAACTCTTTACTACTTTTGCAGCGGAGAGATGGCAGAGTGGTCGATTGCGGCGGTCTTGAAAACCGTTGACTGTCAAAGGTCCGGGGGTTCGAATCCCTCTCTCTCCGCCAGAAAAACCACTCAAGCTTTGCTTGAGTGGTTTTTTTCTTTTTAGAAAGTATCAAGCTCGCTTGAATACTTTCTAAAAAGAAAAAAACGAGCGATGAAATCGCGTGGTTTTTCTGAAGCCCCTCCCCAAGGGAGCATCCGACGCAGGAGGATAATCCCTTACCC
>JBIKKU010000366.1:0-3255 GCA_044360245.1 Flavobacteriales bacterium
TTTGTACCAAACACTCACCGATTCTTTGTTTCAGTTTTGGTACGATACGCCTTGGGATTTTAACGGAGTTACGGAAGTTCCCGGTGAAGGAAACATTGCTTGTGGTTATTTTGTAACCACCACCTTACAACAAGCAGGTTATACCATCGATCGCGTTTATCTTGCACAACAAGCGGCTTCTGTAATCATCAACACACTTTGCAATCCTTCGGAAGTCAAAATTTTTACCAATGGAAAAAGAGATGGATTAAAAAAATATTTGCTTGCGCGGCCGAACAGTTTGTATATCCTCGGACTGGATTCGCATGTAGGGTTTGTGCAGAAAAAAGACACCATGATTTACATGATACATTCTTCGGGATTTTCTCCCTGGAAGGTTGTTTGTGAATCTTTTGAAAATTGCGCGGCGATACAACACTCGCAGTTTTTTATGATTGGAGATTTGCTCAACAATCAGGAAAGCGTTTTGAAATGGTTGAAGAAAGAGCGAATCGAAGTCAGGAAATAGATTGTTGCAATTGTGCAAGATACATTTGTTCCGTTTGTCCGGGCGTTGGATGAAACTCTGCTTTTTTTCCTAAAACATGCAAATCCATAATGGTGGAGTAGCCTGACCTACAAATGATTTTTTCAGCATTTAGCATTAACTCTTTTACTTGTGTTCGTGTTGCAAAATCAATGACATGGAATTGACTTGGGAAAGTTTTTTGTTGAAGCGTTCCCCGAATGAAGGTGATTTTCAAATTTGATTTTTCGAAGCGATGGATCAATGCATTTTCAAAAATACTACGCTGAGGTTCCGGTCCGGAGAGCAAACACAATACATCACATTTTTCAGCATTTGACTGGTATGGGAGGTCTTTCAAATCGCTCAAAGGTCCGATGTAATGAGTTTGCGGATGCATGATTTTTCCGTGAGATAAACTTCCTGCCAGTCCGGGAAAGGTCTCATCATCCGGAATCCACAAGGTGTCGAATTTTGAAATGTATCGGTGATTGATGCGGTTGATGGCTTTACTCCATATGCCTGCTTTGATGAAAACCTGATGTGTAATAAATACAGAAGGGATTTCTTTTCCGTAAACACCATAGCGATTGTCCGATACGACCAAATCAATTTGATGTTCATGAATCAGTTTTTGCGTCAGTTCATGTTCTTTTCGAATGGCACGAAAAAATGCAGAGGATTGCTTTAACATACTCCATACCATGTTTCCGTTTTCAGGGTATTTCACCTTGATTCCGGGAAGCGATAAATAGGGTAAGTGTGGAAATTCGCGTTGTAAAAATGCTCCCGATAATCCATCTCCTGCCAGAAAAATGCGATTCTTCTTTTCCAGTATTTTGATTAAAGGAATGCACCGTGTGGCATGACCCAAACCCCAGTCCAGCGGACTTAGCAATATGGTTTTACCTTCAATCTGTTCGGGAATCATGCAATGAAAATAGGAAAAGGAAACGGAAATTGATGCCCTGCATGGGTTCTATAGTGCATGGTAAACGGAACTTCTTTATTTTCGCAGCATAGCAGCCAAAGATGGGAAAGAACAAATTGGAACGTTGGGCGGAAATGGAGCATTTTCCGCATGTCATTCAAGATTCGCGTGCGGATTTGATGAGAACCGATCATGCGATGAAAGGCAAATGGCATGTTGATTTTTTTAAGAATAATCATCCCATCGTACTTGAGTTAGGTTGTGGAAAGGGAGAGTATACCGTAGGTTTGGCTCGTCGCTTTTCTAAGAAAAATTTTATTGGCGTTGATGTAAAAGGCGCTCGCATTTGGAGAGGTGCAAAAACAGTGCAGGAAGAAAAAATTGCAAATGCAGGTTTTATCCGCACACGTATCGATTTTATCAATGCTTTTTTTGCGCCGGGTGAGGTGAGTGAGTTGTGGCTGACCTTCTCCGATCCTCAACCTCGTCCGCAATGGGAAAAAAAACGTCTTACTTCTCCGCATTTCCTCGAACGATATACCAAGTTTCTCAAAGGAGATGGTATCGTGCATTTAAAATCTGATAGCGATTTATTGTACGAATACACTCGCGAAGTGATTCGTGCTTATGGTTTGAAATGTCTGGTAGACACCGGTGATTTATACGGCGAAGATTTTATGCGTTTCGATGAAGAGACGCGTGACATTCTTGATATTAGAACCTTTTATGAAGAAATGTGGTTGTCGAAAGGGAAAAAAATCAAATACCTGAAATTTGTTTTGCCTGCGGGATTCAAACGCGATGATTCCATTGTGATTGAAATGGATCCTGCATTGGCAGCGCTCGAAGAATATTATAAAACGGTAGATGGCATTAAAACCCGTTAAATTATCCGAAAAGAACAAAGACTTTTTTGCCTTGGTGCATGAAGTCGCGCGTTTGGTGCCTTATGGTCGCGTTACCAGTTATGGTGCCATTGCCAAATACCTCGGTTCCGCGCGTTCTTCACGTATGGTAGGTTGGGCCATGAATGCAGCGCATGGCGACGATTCCATTCCTGCGCATCGCGTAGTTAATCGCATTGGAATGCTCAGTGGAAAAATGCATTTCGGTCACCCCGATCGCATGCAGGAATTGTTGGAAGCCGAAGGAATAAGCGTCATTCAAGATCAAGTGCAACAATTCGAAAAATTGTTTTGGGATCCTATGAAGGAGCTTCGTGTTTGATTCAGGACTTCAAGTAATAGTGTTGACAAACCGTCAACAAATCATTCCAGATTTTTACAATTTCCGATTCCTTTTTTTCAACTGCCATCATGCCGGAATGGTAGAACAAATCACTTGTTTCACGGTAAAGTGCTTTTGAGGTTTCCATAGCCATGCGATCGAATTTATTTTTTTCGTCTTCCATGGCTTCTCCGGAAAGAAATACAGCCCAGGTTTGATCCAGTACTTCGTAAAAATGGCGCACCATCACATCACTGCGCTCCACGCTTTGTTCAATCAAGCGGAGCAAACGTAAATGCCTGTAATCATCACGGTGAGCTTTTTCCATTTCCATGCGGTACAGGACCTCGATAAAATGACGGTAGCAACCAATAACCACAGGTACAATCAAAGCACGAGCAAAAGAATCAAAAGGAAAATCATAAACCGGATAATCGAAACTTTGCTTTTTTTCTCCAATCGTGAACAATCGGTTTTCGGGGATTTGTATTTCCTCGCAAGAAAAAGTATGGCTTTGTGTTGCACGCATACCAAGAGCGTTCCAGTCGTGATGCAATTGAACCTCTTCGGGAAATAATGCAATGGCTTGCCA
>JBIKKU010000367.1:0-3240 GCA_044360245.1 Flavobacteriales bacterium
TTTGAGCGTATTCTTTCACTTCGGCAGCTATCGTGGTAAGCGGCTTGGTATCTGCAAAGCGAACTACGGGAACCAACAAACCATCTTCAACAGCAACAGCAACGCCAATGTGCACATGCTCATTGTAACGAATACGATCGCCCAACCAGGAAGAATTTACTGCAGGATGTTTTTTCAATGCAGCAGCAGCAGCTTTAATCACCAAATCATTGAAGGATACTTTCACTCCATTGATATCGGCAATGGCTTTTCGTGCCTCAATAGCACGGTCCATATCGATATCGAGTTTGAGGTAAAAATGCGGAGCGGAAAATTTAGATTCAGCCAAACGACGCGCGATAGTTTTGCGCATTTGTGAAACAGGAACTTCGTAATACGACTCCACTCCACTTTGCATCATGCCAACGCCACCAAAATTATCAATGTCGCGTTTTACAATACGTCCACCTTCACCACTTCCTTGCAGAAAATTCAAGTTGATACCTTTTTCTTCAGCAAGTTTTTTCGCCAAGGGAGAAATTTTTGTGCGGCCATTGGTATTGGCAACCGGAGCTGTAGTTGACTTAACCACTTTTTGGGTAGTAACAGGAGTGCTCGGTGTTTTAGGTGCTTCTGCAAGCACAGGAGCAGCTTCAACTTTTGGCGCTTCAACTTTTACTTCTTCCTTAGCAGCAGGCGCTTTCTTTTTCTCTTCTTCCAACAAGGCACTGATGTCTTCACCTTGTTTTCCAATAACACACAGGATAGAATCAACCGGAGCACCTTTTCCTTTTTCTACACCAATATGGAGCAGCACTCCACTTTGGTAGGATTCAAACTCCATTGTTGCTTTATCGGTTTCAATTTCGGCTAAAAGCTCACCGGATTTTACCGCGTCTCCAACTTTCTTGTGCCATTGTGCTACCACCCCTTCGGTCATGGTGTCACTTAATTTGGGCATGCGAATGATCTCTGCCATGAAGTCTTTTCTTTAGTATTCGATGATGTATGGGTAGTCTTGTTGAGTGTAAACGTCGTTGTACAATTCAGAAGGATCAGGCAGCGGACTTTCTTCCGCAAACTTCACCGACTCTTCCACAATCGCATCCACTTTTGCATCCAAGGCCTCAATTTCCTTTTCACTCAACCATTTGTTATCGCGAATGGTTTGCAACACTTTTTCAATCGGATCTTGACGCTTGTATTCTTCAACTTCTTCTTTGCTGCGGTATTTTTGCGGATCGGACATCGAGTGACCTTTGTAACGGTAAGTCATGATGTTGAGCAAAGTCGGACCATCACCGCGACGCGCACGATCACAAGCCTCTTCAATAGCCAAATGCACCGCCTCGCATGTCATACCATCCACATTGAAAGATGGCATGTGGTAAGAAGCACCGATTTCCGATAAATCCTGAACATTGGTGGTACGTTCAACAGAAGTACCCATCGCGTAATTGTTGTTTTCGATGATGAAAATCACAGGAAGTTTCCACAACATCGCCATGTTGAACGTCTCGTGCAATGCACCCTGACGAACAGCACCATCCCCCATTGATGCAAAACAAACATTGTCGGTTCCCAAATATTTTTCCGCAAAAGCAATACCTGCTCCCATCGGAATTTGAGCACCAACAATACCATGTCCACCCATGAGGTTAATTTCCTTGCTGAACATGTGCATGGATCCACCTTTTCCTTTCGACATTCCGGTTGCACGTCCATACAACTCGGCCATCATGTATTTAGGATGCAGGCCCAATGCAATGGGATGCGCGTGATCGCGGTAAGCTGTGATGTGTTTATCGCCGGGACGACAAGCCGATGCAGTACCGGCAACAATGGCTTCCTGACCGATGTAGAGGTGACAAAAACCTCCGAATTTTTGCTGAAGATAAAGCTGTCCGGCCTTCTCTTCTATTCGACGAATGACGAGCATGTCTTCGTACCACTTGAGGTAAGTTTCTTTTGAAAACTTCACCTTTTTATCATCACTGGCTACAGCCGGTTTCTTGGATTTCGTCGCAGATGCCATATCACAATTTGATTGGGGACAAATATAACAAAAAAGGTACCCGAAGCTTGAGCTTATTTACGGAGCTTCTTTTCGTTGAAAACCAAAGGTAGCAAGGAATTCACGCTCTCTACCGCCCAAATCTTTCCTGTTACCGTCGCAAGAAGTAATCGAATTGGGGAATCCTGTCGGATTTCATATTCGGACATGCTTTGTCGACAAGCACCACAAGGCGCCACAGGGTCGTTGACCAAAAAATCATCTGAAACCGCAACAATTGCCACCTTTTGAATGGTCTTTCCCGGAAACTGAGCCCCTGCGGCAAAGAAAGCCACACGCTCGGCACACAGTCCCGATGGATAGGCCACATTTTCCTGATTGCTTCCAATAACAATGCGGCCATCAGACAAACGCAAAGCCGCACCAACATGGTATCTGGAATAAGGCGCATAGGCATTTTCCGCCGCTTCCATAGCCTTGGTAATCAATACCTGCTCATCCTCAGACAATTCATCCACCGAATCGTAAGACTCATAGTGAAAACCAATATGCTCAACCTTTTTTGCCACAGGATTCCAATGTTTATACGTTTATTAATTATCAGTAAAGGCGGACTCAAAAATAGGATATCTGCCTTTCCATTTCAAAATTCAATACAATGTAATAATGAAAGGCCATATTGTTAAGACCCTTGAATAAAACCAAGCTATTCACAAACTTTAAAAAGAATACACAGACTCCTTATGTCCTCAAATTTTAACCATTGCCTAAAATATTTCTAAATGTGGCAACCATAGCACTCCAAATCCTCGTAAAATTGGGTCTTTACATCTTTTCGCTTAACGATAACTTTACACAAAGTTCATTTATCCGAAAATTTTTAAAACTTTGACCATAAATCCGAAAGCCAAATGCTGAAAAGAACCCTCTTCTTTGCGCTCTTATTGTCCATTCTTCTTCCCTCTTGCAAAAAGGTGGAAGGAGTAGGAGGAAAAGCAACCATCAAAGGAAAAGTGTATGTGAAAAATTATGTAGGCACAACCCTCACTAGCGAGTTTTATGGTGCTGATTATGATGTTTACATCATTTACGGTGAAGACAATACCTTTTACGATGACAATGTGAAAACCAGCTACGATGGGTCTTTTGAATTCAGGTATCTTCGTCCGGGTATATACAAAGTATTTGCTTACACCGACGATAGCTCCTCACCTTCCGGTCAATCGGAAGTTATGACCATTGTAGAA
>JBIKKU010000368.1:0-3235 GCA_044360245.1 Flavobacteriales bacterium
GCGATCATGAGCAACATGGCTACCAATAATAAAACCATGTGTTGTTGTTGCGTGGGCGACAACCAAATAAGCAGCATCGGAACAAAACACAAAAGCGAACCTAGGTACATGAATAGTTTTTGCAAGGTGATGCTGTACTTGGGTAAAAAATCCGAATGCTTGATCCAAGCGTAGGCAATAACGATAAACACGATGGGATAAAGCATCAAAAGGTAGCGAGGGTAATACCCCGGAGAGAGCCAATACACGGGGATATTGGCCAGAAACACAATCACGAAATAATACAATACAGGTTGTGCTGCGATGGATTTCCTGACGTGTTTATAAAACAAAGGCAAGGCCAATAAAACCCAAGGCGCAAGATGTCCAACATGATCTAAGGGAAATTTGAAAAGATGAATAAAATTCTCGTACCAAGCTTTATCAATTACGGTGCGTTGTTTGGACTGATCCCACAATTGATCAACCCATCCCATCAAACTGTTTTCGCGGCTGTAGGCATAAAAGAATCCACCTACACAAACAAAAAACACAAGCAATCCGGAAAGGTGCGCTAGGCTGAACAATTTTTTGAATTTACCGGAAATCCAAAACCAAACGACAAGTGTAATACCTTGGAAAAGCACGGTTGGTAATCCTTTCAGCATGAAGGTAAGTGCCGAAATAAAATAAGTGAGCAGAAATAATTTGTAATAATTTTCCTTTTTCAGTTCTTCAAAAATGAGAATGAAAGTCCAGAAGGTCAGCCAGGAATATAAAATATCGATATGACCCAAATACGAATCATAACTAATCATTCGGGCATTGGTAATAAACATCATCACTCCGAGCAAGGCAATGTTGTTGCCTATGTATTTTCGGAAATACAAAAACAAATGCAAGGAGAACAACAACAGCGGTATAACGGCGGCTAGTCGGAGTGCGAATTCGGTTTTTCCAAAGCATTGAAAAAATCCGCTGACAATCCAATTGAATAAGGGTGGTTTTTTGTAGTAATATTCTCCGTTGATGGTGGATACCAAATAGTTTCCGGAATATTCCATTTCTGCGGCAACAATGGCTCTGGTTGGTTCATCGGCAGTTAAGGGCTGAACTCCCAGGTTGTAAAAAAGGGCAGGAAAGAGGAGGATGACAAACCAAATAAAAACCCTTCGCTCCGTATCAGGCAACCATGTTTTCATCATTCTTTTTTTTGCGGTCGATGGTGGGTATGAAAATCAATCCGCTTAAGGAAGAAAAAGCGGTGACAAGAAAAAATAAAAACGAAAAGGCAACAGCTTTTTCCTGATCGACAGGAAGCCATTGGTGACCGAGAATAAAAACCAATTCACGCGCACCGATTCCGCCAATGGTAATAGGTAAAACTGCAACCACCGAAGAGGCCATAAAAAGGCTCAGGTAATCCATCCAATTTTGTTGAATGCCAACTGCCAGAAATAAAAATACAGCAGCAAGGACTTGTCCGCTTTGCACCAACACCGAATGCCAGGTGGTTTTTAAAAATTTTTCGGTAAATGTGGAAAAGAAGAAATGCAAAATCAGGTAAAAAACCGGCAGTGCAGCGATGAGAGAGAATATCAATAAGCCTTTGATGTAGGTTTGATCGAGTAAGGTGAAATGACTGAACCATAAAAACCCAAGAAACATCATGAACAAAACAACAACACCACTCAAACGATCGAGGAGTGTTGCAGAAATCAGTTTTCGGGTCGATAATTTTTTGTGTTCCTGTTTGATGAGATACACTTTATAGGCATCTCCGCCAATGCTTCCGGGAAGGAACAAATTGTAAAACATTCCCACCGCGTATAATTTCAGGTTGTAAACCACATCCAGACGAATTCCGGCTGCAGCATAAAATTCATTTTGGCGATAGGCCGAAGCCATTTTGGAAAGCAAAAAAGCCACGATGGCGCATAAAAACCAGAGAGGATTTACTTTCGAAAGGTGAAGGGTAAGTTGATGGACATCTATTTTTCTGAATACAAACCAAATCGCTGCTGCGGTTATGGCAATTTTCAGCGCCGGTTTGAGAATTTTTTTCCATTGGAATTTTGGCATGTGCAAACGTATAAACGGCGGTTAAACGCAGTATGAAGTCAATCTGTAGTTTGGGCGATTTTCGGCGTTTAAAGTTAATTATTTTTGAAAAATAGGTTAAGTTGGTTTTTGGGGCTAATCCATTCAAATGCTGTGAATCCTGAAATTCCTGCGGCAAGGGGCGATTTTTTTGTAATTTCAACCCGTTAAATAAAAAACCGACATGAAAGAAGTGTATATCGTAGCTGCCGTTCGCACACCGATGGGCAGTTTCAACGGGGCTTTGTCCTCTGTTCCTGCTCCTCAACTTGGCGCAACAGCCATCAAAGGAGCGCTCGACAAAATCAAGCTCGATGGAAAAGAAGTTCAGGAAGTATATATGGGTTGTGTGCTGCAAGCCGGATTAGGTCAGGCTCCTGCGCGTCAGGCGGCTAAATTCGCGGGCTTACCCGACAGTGTAATTTGTACCACCGTTAACAAAGTTTGTGCATCAGGAATGAAAGCTATTGCCTTGGGTGCACAAAGCATTATGCTGGGTGAAAACGATGTTGTGGTTGCAGGTGGAATGGAAAACATGAGCATGGTTCCGCATTATTTGATGGGTTCACGCAACGGTTACCGTTTGGGCGATACAAAACTGACCGATGGATTGGTATTTGATGGTCTCACCGATGTCTACAACCGTGTACACATGGGGAATTGCGCAGAGACTTGTGCGAAAGAAAAAAACATTTCCCGCGAAGAGCAGGATAATTTCGCCATTGAATCCTACAAACGTTCTGCTGCTGCATGGGATGCCGGTAAATTCAACGAAGAAATTGTTCCTGTTGCTGTTCCGCAGCGCAAGGGAGATCCCATTGTTGTAGCAAAAGATGAAGAATACACCAATGTGAAGCTCGATAAAATTCCAACCTTGGCTCCGGTGTTCCAAAAAGAAGGAACCGTTACCGCTGCCAATGCTTCAACCCTCAACGATGGTGCCTCTGCGGTGGTATTGATGAGCAAGGAAAAAATGGAAGCGCTCGGATTAAAACCTTTGGCAAAAATTGTATCCTTTGCCGATGCCGAACAAGCTCCTGAATGGTTCACAACCGCGCCTTCTGTGGCTTTGCCAAAAGCATTGAAAAAAGCAAACCTGTCCGTTTCCGATATTCATTTCTGGGAATTGAATCAGGCATTCTCTGTGGTGGGATTG
>JBIKKU010000369.1:0-3225 GCA_044360245.1 Flavobacteriales bacterium
GGAAGAAAAAGGAACGACACCTAAAGAAAAACCAAATCGTTCATTGATGGGAATACCCAATGCAATGTTCCTTAAACCCATTGCACTAAAATTGCTAGAGGCTTCAGAGGTACTGGCTTTGGTAAAAATACCGGAAGCACCAAAATCGAATAATGGACGGTGAGGAATAAAAAAAGCAAAAGATGCAGGGTTACCGATATTGATCAAGGTGGAATCGCTCATGGCAATGTTGGCATACCCCATACCGGAATATCCTGCAAAGCCCGAAGATGTAAGCTCCCCAAAAGCATACCGCGAGTAAGGAGATGATATACTGATTTGCGCCTTGGCAGATGGCAAGACAAAAATCAAAAGGAAAAGGAATAAAATTCCGGATTTAGGCATATTGGTTTAAAATTGCGTTCAAGCCCCTGAGGGTCAGAAAACGGTCTGCAAAGATGGGAAAATTAAGCGCTTCGGCAAATGAATCGGTATCGCCTCCGGTTAAGATAATGTTAAGACCGGGGTAATCCTTAGCATATTCCGCAGCGAGTCCGTTCATTTCGGCCACCATGCCATTGAATACCCCCGAGCGGATGGATTCAATCGTGCTCTGACCAACCCTGGGCGTGGGTTGTACATGTTCCACTAACGGCAATTTGTCGGTAAAAGTATGCAAGGCACGGTAGCGCATTTGCAAGCCCGGACCAATCGATCCACCAAGGTAATGACGGTCTTTGGTGAGTATATCCAATTTCAGACAAGTTCCTGCATCCATGACCAACACGTTCTGTCCGGGAAAAATTTCTGCTGCCCCGCATACATTGGCCAGGCGATCCAAACCAAGTGTTTCAGGTGTTTTGTAATCGAGTTGAATGGGCAATTTTACCTGATGGTTAAACTGAACGGTTACCGGAAAGGGAAATTGAATTTCCTTAAGTACAGAGGAAACAATAACTCCACGCGGAGTCTGCCCTTTCAACAAATCTGAGGCTAAATCAGCAGCGCTATCGGAAGGGCCCGAAATAAAATCAAGCAGCTCTTTTTCACGGAAAAGTGCCATTTTGAGTCGGGTATTGCCAAAGTCAACGACCAGATTGGGTTGCATGGGTTAAAATTAAGGTCTTTCCGCGAGGCATGGCACTTTTTTGAGGAATTGCATCTTTTTTTTGCGTGAAACCATTTTTTCTCTATTTTTGCCGTCCCCTAATGGTGCGGTAGCTCAGTTGGTAGAGCAAAGGACTGAAAATCCTTGTGTCGTGGGTTCGATTCCCTCCCACACCACTCCATAAAGCCCTTGATTTTTCAAGGGCTTTTTTTTTGCATTTTTATGTGTAGTTGAGTGCTTTCTGGACATCGAACTGTAAAAATCTGGAATCGTCCCTATTTGTATATCTAATAGAAAACCACAATCCACATTTTTTTTGTGTGGCAGAAGCCCCCAACTTAAACAAACACCTAAGTATTTAGGCTTATTTTAGCTGCAATTAATTGAGAATCACAATCGAAAATTTACCGATTTAGTAGAACTAATTCGATTTAGCACTCGTATTTATGCATACCAAAATCAGCATATGTACAAACGTTTACTGCTTGCCCTTACACTCGTTTTTGTCATTCAATTCAGCATTTATGCTCAGATTAACGGTTATGCAAAAGTTACTGCCATTGCAGGAACCACGCTTTCCGTGAACAATGTCAATGAAACTTTCGATTCATTCGAGGTTGGAGAATACCTCGTAATCATGCAAATGCAAGGCGCCGACATCGGAACAAACACCACCAATGTGGTAAGCTTTGGCACACTCAACGCTATTGCGAATGTTGGACAATATGAAATCCGCCAAATAACCACCGTTAATGAAACTGCAGGCGTTCCAACTTCCATCGTGCTTTCAACTGCTTTAACCAATACCTACACACCGGCGAATAATGTGCAGGTTGTAACGTTTCCAAAATTTGGTTCAGGCGGTACGTATACCATCACGGCCAATATCACAGGAGTTGCATGGAACGGAAATGTTGGAGGTGTTGTAGCTTTTCAGGTAGATAAATATTTACAACTCAATCATAACATCAGTGCAGATGGAATTGGTTTTAGAGGTGGGAACAAAGGCGGGCAAGACGGTGGAAATTGTGTTGCCAACACCAATTACATTTCAGCAACCAGCACAACCTATGGGAACAAAGGCGAAGGCGTATACCTCAACACAACTGCAGGTTTTGCAGCAGCAAGAGGAAAAATCGTAAACGGAGGAGGTGGGGGAAATCGTCACAATGCCGGAGGTGGAGGCGGCGGAAATTATTCTGCCGGCGGCGAAGGTGGACTTGGTTACAATACCGGAAGTTGTTCTCCAAACGGTGGTTTAGGCGGAGATGCATTATCGGCATACATTTCATCCAGTCGCTTGTTTTTAGGCGGCGGTGGAGGCGGCGGACAAGAAAACAATAACGTTGGAACTAACGGTGGTGCAGGCGGTGGAATCATCATCATCAAAGCCGATTCCATTCTTGTTTCCGGAACTTGCGCAGGAAGAACCATCTCGGCAAACGGAGCATCTACAACCAACGCATCCAACGACGGTGCAGGAGGCGCAGGTGCAGGCGGAAGTATCTTTCTGGATGTTGATGGCATTCGTGTAGCTTCTTCTTGCCCTTTAACCATTTCATCCAACGGAGGTGCAGGTGGACGATCCAACAATGGAACCAACCATGGTGGTGGTGGCGGAGGCGGACAAGGTGTTGTAATCATTACCGCAGCAGGTCCAATTACCAATACTACCGTACAAACCAACATCGGAGCCGGAGGATGCAACAACAGTTCTACCCCGTGTTCCAGTGCCGCAGGATCAGGTGCAGGATCAAACAATTCGGGAGTTTCTTTTGGCAATGCATCAGGTCCGCTTCCCGTAGAACTTTTGTTTTTCAATGCTTATGCACAATCCGGAAACGTGGCGCTAAGCTGGGCAACGGCAAGCGAACAAAATTGCAGTCACTTTATTGTGTACAAATCGCGCGATGGCATACTATGGACACCCATTGCCTACAAACAAGGCGCAGGAAATTCCAACCACCGAATTGATTATATCGATTACGACAACGATCCTGCCATAGGTGTAAATTATTACCGACTTGAACAACATGATTACGATGGAACAACTGCACTTTCCAATATTGCAGTTGTCTATTTTGAACCCGAAGATGAAATTCAAATCAGTGTATTTCCAAACCCTGCCAACGAGCTAT
>JBIKKU010000370.1:0-3224 GCA_044360245.1 Flavobacteriales bacterium
CGACGTGCAGCAAATAGCTTCCGGCGCTCAAATCCTGAACATTAAGGTTCACACCGGATTGCCCGTTGAAGGATTCCTGAAAAACCATTCTTCCTGAAAGGTCAAAAATGCGTGTTTGAAGAATGCCTTCGTTACCTGAAATCCATACGTAATCGTTGGAAGGATTCGGGAATACACGGTATTCAATTTTAGCTTGTTCACCTACTCCTGCGGTTAAATCAGCATAAACATGAAAATTGTCCAGACCTAAAATGAACATATCATCCGATGCATGATGGATAGCCAGAAAAACGGTTTGTCCGGCATAAGCATCCAAATCGATTTGGTAGCTGGTCCAATACGGGTTGGCCGTTTCATTGGCATAAAGCGTATCCTGAAGGCTATCCAAGGCAGATGTGGTTTCGGAAAGCAAAACTTCGAAGGCTTCGGGATAGGAAGGGTCTTTGGACATGACCTGGAATTCAAATACGTTTCCATTTGCCTGCAAGGTGAGCGCGGGAAGCACAAGGTAATTGCTGGCTTGTCCGCTTGGAGAAAACCAACTGGTGGCAACCAGAATGCTATCTCCGCCGATTAGCGTGTCGTAATCCACATGCATAGAAAATGCATCGCCAATGGCATTCACGGCAGCATTTGGAGTACAAGTGTCCTCATCAAGATTCATCCAACCTGCGGGAAATCCGTTATTGAAATCCTCGTTAAGCAGGTTAATGATTTGTGAATGTGCAGGAATGCCCAACAAGAGCAAAACCCAAAATGCCAACTTCTTCATGGTTCAAAAATAGTAAATACAACGGCATAATGGGCTGAAATGTTGTACCGGAAGAATTCTTCCATATTCGGATTTTTTTTGATTTTTGCCCCGTGAATCAGGAGAAGGAAAAAAAAGGTGGTTTAATTGAGCGCATTGCCGAAGGGTATTTCTACGGCGAAGGCAATCGTTTTATAGCCCATAAGTTCGATGATGAATTGAGTCAGCAAGAACTTCGTTCCATCCGAAAAATCCGAAATAAGGCGCTCGGTTGGGCAGCATTGGCGGGTGCTTGCGGTGTGGCGGCCTATTACCTTCCAACGCATTTTTGGCCTGAGGCTTTTGCCATTTGGGATGTAAATTGGTCGGTATTCGGAACTGTTCTGGAAATCCCGGTACTGGCAACACTTTTTGGTGTTGTATTGGCCATATTGGAGATTTACTTGCTGGTGTTTATCAATATCCGAGCAGTGCATAAAATAGCCGTGGTTTGTGGTTTTCCCGACCGTGAGGACCCCGATTTCGACCTGCATGTGCAATCTTTGGTCAATATCGGAATTGAAAAAAATGCCAAGAACGAATTGAGTATCGGACTCAATCCCTGGCAAGGATATACACGTTACCAATTGCTGCTGATTTTTGTCTGGAATAAAGTCAAAGCCACCCTCAGCAACATGCTCTTTAAAATGATCATTCGAAAAATTTTAGGGCGATATGCATTGCGTATTGTGGTCGATTTGGCCGGTATTCCGGTGTTTGCATCCTGGAATGCTTATACCTCTGCACAAGTATTAAAACAAGCCAGAGTTCGTATTCTGGCTCCTTCGGTGATTCAATACACGATTCTTTATTTGCGCACGAAATACGCCAACAATGAGGAATTCAAACATTTGGTTTACGACATTCTTCAGTTTTTGGCCATCAAAAAAAGAAGTTTTCACGAGAACCATTATTTGCTTTCCATCAACCTCTTGCGTGCCTTTAACATCGATCCCAAATCGGAACACCCGCTGGAAGGGGATTTTTACGAAAAACTAAAAACCTTCCCACAGGAAATGCAGGAGGATATTGCTAAACTGCTTGTCGTGGGCATCATCATCGACGGATCTCTTTCACCGCAGGAAAAACGTGCCATTCGCGATATGGGCGAACATGGCGTAATGCCTTACGATGTTGCGAAAGTCAAACACATCATGCAGTTGTTTTCCACAGGAAGCGGAATTGATGTGCTGAAAAAAGAACTGCACATGCAGTATTGATTCTACGGATCAAAGACGAATGTGAATTGCAATAAAAAACCCCGAATGCTCGGGGTTTTCATTTTTAGTTTTGTCCTTGTTCGAGTTGACCGGTATACTCTGCAGAAATGGCTGCTTTCTCTACACGAAGTTTTCCTCCACCTTCTGTGGTAATCACTACCGTGGTGTCTTTGATTTCATCAATCTTACCGTGGATTCCTCCAATGGTGACAATACGCATGCCTTTGTCCAACGAATCACGAAACTTGCGAGCTTCTTTGGCTTTTTTGGTTTGCGGACGAATCATAAAAAAGTAAAACACGATGACCATAAGTCCGATCATGATAAACGAACTCATCGCTCCTCCACCGCCGGCAGCGGCCCCACCTGCAGCAGGTGCTTGTAATAAAATTCCTAAAGTATTCATGGTTTGCAATTGATTTTATTCGGGAGCAACAACGTTCCCTACGATTTTAATAAAGTTTTTGGGGTTTTTGGTATTGGCTAAAACGGTGACTTTCACTTCCACTTCACCCATGCGGCCTTCGGAGGCAAAACGGACGTCAATCTCTCCGCTATCGCCGGGTTTGATGGGGTGTGTCGGATAACTTTTCGGAACTGTACATCCACAGGAACCTTTAGCACTGTGAATGACCAAATCCGATTTTCCGGTGTTGGTGAATTTGAATTTGTATTTCACATCCTGTCCCTGAGAAATCGTTCCAAAATTGTAAACAGGTGTTTCGAAGGTCATCTCCGGTGGATTGGCAGGATCAATGTGTGCTGCATTCACCGAATCAGCGCCAACATTGTTGTCGTTTCCACAGGAAGCAAACAGCAGGGCTGAAGCGAAAAACAATACGATGGTCTTTTTCATACGCTTTATTTTTTCTTATCCTTCCAATAAACCGCGACCAATTTTTTTGATACGGTTATCGGTTTTGAGTTGCAAAAACACTTTATCCAAAATTCCGTTGATGAATCCATTACTTTTTGGAGTACTGTAGAATTTAGAAATTTCGATGTATTCGTTAAGGGTTACTTTTACAGGAATGGTCGAAAATTCAAGCACTTCAGTAATGGCCATTTTCATCAGTAACATGTCCATAGAAGCAATACGTTCCAGCTCCCAGTTTTCGGTTTTCGAAGAAATCAAAGCTTCGGTTTCTTCATTGAGAATCACAGAACGTTTGAATAGATCGCGCACAAATTTTTCATCATCTTCCGGGTCTTTG
>JBIKKU010000371.1:0-3223 GCA_044360245.1 Flavobacteriales bacterium
CGAAAGCGAATCGCCAATCATTCCAAAAGCCACGGCAATCCAAGGCGAACGTTTGTTTCCAAGAAAATACGAATCGTTATCCGCACCGCGTGAAGTGATCCAGGAAATCATCACCAGCAGTCCGAAATAACCGAACAACACGGAAAGTACAAGTGCAATCGACATGTCCCGAAAATAGGAAAATGTCGGCTTTGCCAATACTGCAGCGAAAAGTGTTATGAACAGCAATCTTTTCTTTATTTTCGAATCATGATTCGCATTGAGGGCATTGAAAAATCCTACGGACAATTGAAGGTCCTTAAAGGCATCGACCTTTCCATTTCCGAAGGGGAAGTGATATCTATTGTAGGTTCTTCGGGTGCGGGGAAATCTACCTTGTTGCACATTTTGGGAACATTGGATCGTCCCGATAAAGGCGATTATTTTTTTCACGATAAAAACATTGCGAAGCTTTCCGAAAAAGAACTCGCTGCATTTCGCAACAAACACATTGGATTCGTTTTTCAGTTTCACCAACTATTGCCCGAATTTGATGCTGTAGAAAATGTGTGTATGCCTGCTTTGATTGGAGGCATTTCGAAAAAAGATGCCGAAAAAAAAGCCATTTCGCTTCTTGAGTATTTAAAATTGGGCGATCGTCTGCATCACAAACCCAATGAACTTTCGGGTGGTGAACAACAACGTGTAGCCGTGGCGCGCGCTTTGGTGAATGCTCCCGGACTGGTACTTGCCGATGAACCATCCGGAAATCTCGACTCAGCTAATGCACGCGATTTGCATCGTTTGTTTTTTGATTTGCGCGATCAGTTCAAACAAAGTTTTGTGATTGTCACCCACAACGAAGAACTCGCCGAAATGGCCGACCGCAAATTGGTGATTCGCGACGGTATGATTGTCTCCTGAAATGAAACAGGAAGAACTCAAGCAACTCCTCGATGAAAAGGCGGAGTTATACGAACGGACTACCTTCATCGAAAGCGATCCCATTTCCATTCCGCATCAGTTTACACAGAAAGAAGACATTGAGATTGCAGCTTTTTTTGCAGCGACCATTGCTTGGGGGCAACGTCCCACCATTATTCGCAATGCCAATCGTTTGATGTCGCTCATGGGAAATATGCCTTACGAGTTTGTCATGACCGCCGACCGCAAACAAAAGCAACGTTTACAAACTTTCGTACACCGCACTTTCAATGGAAAGGATGCAACACAATTTGTAGAAGCTCTGAAAGTGATTTACCGCGATGGTGGTTTGGAACAAGCCTTTCAGGGAAAAACGACCTATGACCGCATTGTGCATTTTCACGAACGTTTTACCCAACAGTTTAAAGATCCGCGCAGCAACAAACACATCAGCAATCCCGAAAAAAAAGCAGCAGCCAAACGCATCAACATGTTTTTACGATGGATGGTGCGCAGTGATAAACGCAAAGTGGATTTTGGAATTTGGAAAAGCATTCCCACCTCCGAATTGATCATGCCCTTGGATGTACATACCGGGAATGTGGGGCGCAGTTTAGGCTTATTGCAACGCACGCAAAACGACTGGCAATCGGCGGAAGAGCTAACCATGGCTTTGCGAAAATTCGATCGGAAAGATCCGGTGAAATACGATTTTGCCTTATTCGGCTTAGGCGCATTTGAAGGATGGAAATAAAAAAAAACGAATTTTTTTAGAATAAACTCGCTTGCATTCCTGCGGGATCCGTAAACGGTTCGATGATTTTGGGATCAGTATCCTGCGCGTCCTTCATGCGTTTGTCGTTGATTTCCCAAGCTTGCATTTCTTCTTCGGGAAAGGGACGAAACAAGGATTTAAGAAGAACTTCCGATAAGTTTTTGTCCAACCACATCTCTTCCTCTTTTTCGGTAAGGATAAGCGGCATGCGTTGTTTGCTGTTGTGAATGCGGGCTGCAAGAGGATTGGCTTCGGTGGTGACAATCGAAAATGTGTCGTAACGCTCACCCGAAGTTGGATTGATCCACGAATCGTAAATGCCTGCAAAGGAAAAAGGACGTTGTTCTCGCAAAGAAAGAAAGTGCGGAATTTTTCGTTTGTCGTTGTGCATCCATTCAAAATATCCTGTGCTTGGCACCAAACAACGTTTGCGCACAATAATATTTTTGAAAGACGGTTTTTCAAATATGGTTTCAGCCCGTGCATTTAATGTTTTGGCGCGCATTTCTTTGGCATCCTGCACCGATTTTGTCCAGGAAGGCACCAATCCCCATCGGTGAAAACTCAATATCGCCGGGTCTTCCGCACGAACAATCGCCAGTTTTAAAAAATCAAATCCGTTTTCTTTGTACCGCGCTTTGTGTTGCTTCGGGTCTTTCGCTTTCGCCTTGTAACGGGTTTCAATTTCTTCGACTTTCTGTGAGTTGGATTTGAAATAACACATGGAGCAAAGATAGAGATATATGTTATAAGCCATATGGATATAAGTTATATGCCATATGGATATAAGTTATAAGCCATATGGAAATAAGTTATATGCTATATGTCATATGGATATAAGTTATATGCCATAAGCGATAAAAAAATTAGGTTAATTCTGAGATTGAATGTTGTATTATGATTTTAATAACTGAATATTGGGAAACACTATAGTATCATTTCTTCCGTTTTAACAATACGATGATCGATCTTGTTATGAAAATCAAAAATTTCTTGTCAACTCTATTGTGCCTGACATTCATGATTTGCTGCTCTTCTGCATTTGGACAAAAAGCCAGGTTTAACGCGGGAGTTGTGGCTGGATTAAATTTCGCGGAATTGGAGGGAAATGGAGTAACGGACTATTTCGGGCTGAATTCAGGGATTTTGGGGACTGCAAGGATTTCTAAACACGGTCAACTTGGACTTGAAATTTTATTCAGTCAAAACGGAGAATATATTCTTCCCAAATACTATCCACCCGTGGAATACGGTCAGGTTTGGTTAAACCATATAGAAGTTCCCGTACACATTGATTGGTTAATTGGGGTTTTTCACAGAGATGATTTTTATGATTGGAATTTAAATATTGGTTTAGCCTATACACGTTTGATAGGTTACAACATTGAGACCATCGATAAGGAAAACATCAACAATCAAGTCATTTACGATAACAAAGAAGCCATTTTATTGCAAGCCGGAACAACCTATCATTTTACCAAAAAATGGGGATTGAATTTCAAAGCCTCCTTACCGATCCGCATCGACGGTTTAAGTTGGACTTTA
>JBIKKU010000426.1:0-2619 GCA_044360245.1 Flavobacteriales bacterium
CCACAGGCAAAACCACATCAGCAAAATATGTTTTTCGCGATTCCAAAATTACATGGCCAGAATTTCCATCATTTTCAAGTAATCCGGATAAATTTCCTGAATGTGTTTAATGGCATTTTCAAATGGAGTATAGGTGATGTTGTTGTTCACAATACCAATCATTACCCCGCGCTTTCCATCACGAAGCGCCTCAACCGCAGCATAACCCATCCGTGAAGAATTTACACGGTCCATGCACGTCGGATTTCCACCACGCTGAATATGGCCTAGAATGGTGACTCTGGTATCGTAATGGGGAACGGCATCTTTCACTTTTTGGGCAATCGTAAAGGCATTTCCTGCTTCATCTCCTTCTGCAACAATGATGATTTTTGAACTTTTGTTCTTTCTTCCCTGGTTGAGTTTTTGAATCAAATCGTTCAAATCCGTTTTGGTTTCGGGCATGAGAATGGCCTCTGCACCTACAGCAATACCACTTCGCATGGCAATCAGTCCGGCATCGCGACCCATCACTTCCACAAAAAAGAGGCGGTCGTGACTTTCTGCCGTATCACGTAACTTATCAACAGCCTCCGTTACGGTGTTGATGGCTGTATCGTAACCAATGGTATAATCCGTCCCAACGAGGTCATTGTCAATGGTTCCGGGACATCCCACAAAGGGTATATCACAAATCTCAGCAAATACGCGGGCTCCGGTAAATGTACCATCGCCTCCAATGGCCACAACGCCTTCAATTCCTTGCTTTTTGAGTTGTTCCAGAGCTGCTTGTCGGCCTTCAAGGCTCATGAAACGCTGACTTCTGGCACTTTTTAGGATTGTCCCACCACGATGCACAATGTTAGCTACAGCTTTGCGGTCGAGCGGAATAAAATCGCCTTCTATCATACCTTCATAGCCCCTGATGATGCCCATTACCTCCATTTGATGGTAATGCGCCGTGCGCACAACAGCGCGGATACAGGCGTTCATACCGGGGGAGTCGCCACCGGAGCAGAAAACAGCAATTTTTTTCATTGGGGAGGAATATCCTGCAAAGTAAACCATTGAGGCGGTCAATACAAAGCAGATTCGGCCAACAAAATTCCTGATTAAGCGATAATTGTTGATTTTTTATCGAAGCCTGTTTTTTTGAGTTTTCGCATATTTTTTATTACTTGCACCGTTCAAATTCTAGCGCTTTCCGATATGTCCCAAATCCAGAAAGAATTTAAGAAACATGCGATAATCGCCTGTAGTGCCATGGCACTGTTTTTTGTGTCCTGCGGCGATTCATCTACATCCGAAGATGAGATTACCAAAGTAGATCCTAAAGTAATGGATACTACCGACAACATCAATCTCACCCTGAATGGTAAATTATTCAGCATTCCTTCGCCGTTTCAAACAGCCCAATTGATTAAAAATACAGGTGCTCCATACAACGCAGGTTTGTTGAATTCTCCCGATAAAACATCCACCTATTCCGTGAAGTTTCATCAGGCATTGAACCTTGGAGTTTATGGTGCTGATCTTGGTTATGCAACCATGTACGACCAAACCTCCGAAGCTTTGTCCTACCTCACCTCTGTTGAAAAACTCTCCAAAGATTTGGATATGGGTGGTGCATTTTCGGAAGACATCATGGACCGTTTCTCCGAAAACATGGGGAATCAGGACTCCATGCTTGTCATTGTTTCCGATGCCTACCGCAATGGTGATGAGTACCTCAAAAACAACGACCGTAACGAAGAAGCTGCATTGATTCTTGCAGGTGGTTGGATTGAAGCTCTTTACTTTGCTTGCGAAGTAGTGGCCATCAACAACAATCAATCGCTCATCGATCGTATCGGAGACCAAAAATCAACTTTGTCGAGCCTTATTGAATTGTTGGAGCAATACAACACCGAAGAATCCTACGCCAATTTGGTTGCTGATTTGAAAACGCTTTACACCGATTTCGAAGGTGTTGAATTCACCTATACGTTCCAAAAGCCGATTACCGATAAGGAAAGTCAAACTACAACCATCAAGTCAAGCACCAAAGTCAACCTCACTCCTGAAACCTTAAAATCCATTCAGGAAAAAGTGAAAAACCTCCGTACCAAAATCATTGATTCTGCACTATGAGAACCCGTAAAATAGCCATTGCCTCCGTTTTTGCACTTGCCATTGGATTTGGATCTGTATGGGCACAACAGTGTGATTCGCTTACCAACGTGTGTAAGGATTATTTGATGAAGCCCATCAAAAAAGATCCGGGTTCCATTTTCATTTCGGATGGTCAGACCTACCGTGCCTTTTTGGATACCGATCAGACAGCTGAATTCACCACAACTTTTTATGGTGGTTCCACTTACCGCATCGCATCTTCTGCAGGTAAAAAAGACAATTACACCATTTTCGATGTGTACGATAAGGAAAACAACCTTTTGTTCTCGAACATGGATTACGACAATGCACCATATTGGGATTTTAAAGTAGAATCCACTTTGGACGTGCGCATTGAAGTTCGTCTCGACCCCAACAAAAAATCCTCAGGCTGCGCGGTGCTCCTGATTGGGTTTAAACAATTGAAAAAGTAATTCAACCATAACATTCACCGCGAAAAGACATTCATGGCAATGTCTTTTCGCGTTT
>JBIKKU010000372.1:0-3207 GCA_044360245.1 Flavobacteriales bacterium
AAGCTCAACCCCTGTGTTCTGACTTGCATTCAACAAGCTGAAGATGTTTCTTTTCTCGGTATGGTCAGGACAAGCCGGATATCCAGGAGCAGGACGAATTCCTGCATAAGCCTCATCAATCAATTGATCATTGGAAAGTTGTTCCTCCGATGCATAGCCCCAATATTCTTTACGCACTGCTTCGTGCAGGTACTCTGCAAATGCCTCAGCCAAACGATCTGCAAGTGCCTTTAGCAAAATGCTTTTGTAATCGTCGTGATCTTTCTCGAAGCGTTCAATCCATGGTTCTATGCCAATACCTGCAGTCACCACAAACGCTCCGATATGATCTTGCAAACCAGTTTCTTTGGGTGCAATAAAATCGGCCAAACACATATTGTGCGCGCCTTCTGCTTTTTTGAGTTGCTGACGCAATTGGTGCGCTACTGTCAAGGTTTTGCTACGCGAAGCATCCGCATAAATCTCGATGTCGTCGTCGCCTACACTATTGGCAGGCCAGATCCCAAATACAGCATTGGCGGAAATCCATTTTTCGGTCACCAACTGTTTCAACATGTCCTGTGCATCGTTGTACAACTTGGTTGCTTCTGTACCTACGACTTCATCGGTAAGAATTTTCGGAAATCTTCCTGCGAGCTCCCAGGTTTGGAAGAAAGGCGTCCAATCGATATAAGGAACCAATTTTTCCAAAGGAAAATCATTCAGGCTTTTCACTCCGGTAAAAGCAGGTACAGGAACATCTTCTGCTTTCCACTGGATAGGAAATTTATTCTTGCGCGCATCCTGAATGTTCAGGTAATTTTTTGCGCCGCGGTGTTTTTCATGATGTTCACGCAGCTTACGGTATTCTTCGCGAACACCACCAACAAAAGTAGCTTTATCTTTTCCCAATAAACTACCTACAACCGTTACCGAACGCGAAGCATCCAAAACATGTATGGCATTTCCCGAAGGATAATTGCTTTCAATTTTTACGGCAGTATGAACTTTGGATGTGGTTGCTCCACCAATCAATAACGGAATGGTAAATCCTTCACGCTCCATTTCTTTGGCCATGTGAACCATTTCATCGAGCGAAGGGGTAATTAACCCCGACAATCCAATAACATCAACATTTTCGCGTTTTGCAGCTTCAATGATTTTTTCGGCAGGAACCATTACACCTAAATCCACCACCTCATAATTGTTGCAACCCAAAACCACCGATACAATGTTTTTTCCGATATCGTGTACGTCACCTTTCACCGTAGCCATAAGAATTTTTCCTGCAGAACGACCTGCGCCTTTTCCTGCTTCGATGTAGGGCTGAAGGTAAGCCACCGCCTTTTTCATCACACGCGCACTCTTTACCACTTGGGGAAGAAACATTTTTCCGGCTCCGAACAAATCACCTACTACGTTCATGCCATCCATTAAAGGACCTTCAATCACCTTCAGAGGTTCACCATATTTCAAACGTGCTTCTTCAACATCTTCATCAATATGCTCTACAATTCCTTTCACCAAAGCATGCGACAAACGCTCTTCAACCGAGGCTTTGCGCCACTCTTCGTCTTTTTCTTTGGTAGCGTTTTTGGAACCTTTCAATTGTTCCGCATAAGTAATCAAACGTTCGGTTGCATCCTCTTTTCGGTCGAGCAATACATCTTCAACCAACTCCAACAATTCTTTCGGAATTTCGTCGTACACCTGCAATTGCGCGGGATTCACGATACCCATGTCCATGCCATGACGAATACCATGGTACAAAAACGCAGAGTGAATGGCCTCGCGAACAACATCATTTCCTCGAAAAGAAAACGATACATTACTAACACCACCGCTTACTTTGGCATGTGGTAAATTTTCTTTGATCCATTTGGTAGCATGGAAAAAATCGAGCGCGTTTTTACGGTGCTCTTCCATCCCTGTAGCCACCGGAAAAATATTCGGATCGAAAATAATATCCTGAGGAGGAAATTTTACTTTATCGACCAAAATGCGGTAAGCACGTTGACAAATATCGATGCGACGTTGCAAGGTATCTGCTTGTCCAACTTCATCAAAAGCCATCACAATCACAGCAGCGCCGTATCTTTTGATAAGGTGTGCATGTTGAACAAATGCTTCCTCACCTTCTTTCAGGGAAATGGAATTCACGATTCCTTTTCCTTGCAAGACTTTCAATCCTGCTTCAATAACATGAAACTTGGAAGAATCCACCATCACCGGAACACGAGCAATATCGGGCTCTGCAGCAACGAGGTTCAAGAATCGCGTCATTGCCTCAACAGCATCGAGCATTCCTTCATCCATGTTTACATCAATCACCTGTGCACCGCCTTCTACTTGATCGCGCGCTATGGATAATGCTTCATCGTAATTGCCTTCGATGATGAGTCGTGCAAATTTTTTAGATCCGGTAACATTCGTGCGCTCGCCGACATTGAGGAAATTACTTTCCGGACGATACGTTAAAGGTTCCAATCCACTCAATCGCAAATAAGGTGCAATTTCAGAACGCACACGCGGCTTAGCTTTTGCGGCACATTCTGCAATCACACGAATATGATCGGGTGTAGTACCACAACAACCTCCAATGATATTGATGAATCCACTTTGCAAAAACTCATTCACCGTATCTGCCATTTCGCGCGGTGTTTCGTCGTATTCACCAAACTGATTGGGCAATCCGGCATTGGGATACGCACTCACGAAAAAAGAAGATTTTTGAGAAAGTTCTTCCAGATACGGACGCATTTCTTTTGCCCCTAAAGCACAGTTCAATCCGATACTCAACAAAGGCACATGCGAAACAGAATTCAGAAAAGCCTCAACGGTTTGTCCGGATAAAGTTCTTCCACTGGCATCCGTAATGGTTCCACTCACCATTACCGGTAATGTAATTTGTTTTTCTTCGAATACCATTTGCGTGGCAAACAACGCTGCTTTTGCGTTCAGCGTATCGAAAATGGTTTCCACCAGAATGATATCTACACCACCATCCATCAAGGCGCGCACTTGCTCGGCATAGGCAGTCACCAACTGATCGAAAGTAATGGCACGGTATCCCGGATCGTTTACATCGGGAGAAAGTGATGCAGTACGGTTGGTAGGACCGATAGCTCCTGCAACAAAACGAGGTTTGTTGATTTTCTGATCGGGATACTTTGCGTACAATGCTTCAACAGCAGCTTTGGCAGCTTTTGCAGAGAAGAAATTGATATC
>JBIKKU010000058.1:0-11632 GCA_044360245.1 Flavobacteriales bacterium
ATCCATTGATGTCAGTTACTGTTACATCATAAGTTCCTGCGCACAATGCAGTAGCTGTTAATCCGGTTTGCGCTGCAGGGTCATTCCATTCAATGCTAAAAGGAGGAGAACCGCCGGTAATGACTACCGTAGCTGTACCATCGCAACTTCCATTGCACAATGTATTTGTTGCCGAAGCGCTTAAACTTAAAACGCTTGGTTCGGTAACATTCACCGAAGCAGGAGTAAATGTACATCCGTTGGCATCGGTAATGGTTACAGCATAATTTCCGGAACAAAGATTTATTGCCGTGGCAGTTGTTTGGTTTAAAGGATCGTTCCACTGATAGGTATATGGAGCTGTTCCACCCGATCCGGTTGCAGTAGCCGTTCCGTTGCAGGTTCCCGAACACGATGCAGGTGTAACACTTGTAGATCCACTCACTGCTGTTGCAGGCTGTGTGACGCTTGCATTCAATGGCCCAACAGAACAACCGTTGGCGTCGGTAACGGTAACACTATAATTTCCTGCGCAAAGCGAAGATGCAACAGGTGTGGTTTGATTTCCTGCGGCCGCGTTCCATTGATACGAATAAGGTGCTGTTCCGCCATTTGCCGTAACAGAAGCAGATCCGTTGCAATCGCCAAAACACAATACACTTCCGCCGGTGACATTCGCCGTAAACGCGAGAGGTTCGGTGATGGTAAAATTTAAAGGACCAAAGGGACAACCATTGGCATCGCTTAAGCTAACAGTATAATTTCCATCACACAATCCTGTTTCGTTTGCCGTTGTATTTCCGGATGAACTCCAATTGAAATTGTATGGGCCTGTTCCACCGGTTACTACAACATTTGCCGTTCCGTTGCAAACATTAAAACATGTTGCGTCGGTGGAAGTTAATGTAGCATCGATAGCAGGAGGATCGGTTAGCGTAATGTTTTGCGGACCGAAAGAACATCCATTGGCATCGGTCACGGTGATGGAATACGAACCATCACAAAGTGTGTTTACAGTTTGCGATGTGCCAACCACAGTGCCTGTAGCATTATCCACCCAAGAATACGTGTATGGTGCTGTTCCGCCACTTGGTGTAACTGTTCCTATTCCGTTACATAAGCTTGCACAATTCGGATCGGTAGAAGAAGGTGTTGCGCTTAAAGCAGTGGGTTGTGTTAGACTAAACAATAAATCGGGAGGTGAACATCCATTCTGATCGGTAATCGTAACAAAATAATCTCCTTCACAAAGTCCGATTGGATCTTCTGCACTTTGACCAATTGGCAATCCGGTGTTTTGATCAAACCACACAAAAGTATAAGGCGGATTTCCTCCGGAAACCGTGAGATCTACACTTCCATCACAAAAACCAAAACAAGAGGGATTTGTTGCTACTCCACTTGCTGTGATGATAACATTATCAAAAACATTTGCAGTATCTGAATTGACATTACAACCATTGGCATCCGTAACAACTGCATAGTAAGTTCCTGAGCATACTGATGTAGCCGGATTCGTTGTTGATCCCGTTGCAATTCCTGTAGAATTGTTAAACCACACCACAGTAAATGGAGCTGTTCCGCCAACTACAGCCACTGATGTTGTTCCATCACAAATACCGCAATTGGAACTTGTTCCCACTGCTGTGGCGACCATACTTACGGGATCCGTCAAAGAAAAATTCGCATTCTGGGTACAACCATTTGCATCCGTAACTACGACCTGATAATTTCCATCGCAAAGTCCAGTTACCGTATCTGTAGACTGCCCCAATGCTGTGCCCGAAGGAGTAAGCGTCCATGTGTATGTGTACGCACCGGTTCCTCCTGTTGGATTTGCAGATGCCGATCCATTGCATAAACCGGAGCATGTAGGATCCGAAAATGCAGGCGATAAATTCAATGCGGGAGGAGCACCTATGGAGAAAGGAATTATGGTATCACAACCTCTGGAGTCGCTAATGGTTACCGAATAATTTCCTGCACACAATCCATTTTCTGTTGGACCGCTATTGGCAGAAGAAGACCAATCTATTGAATACGGTGCGTTTTCCCCGGTGATACCGACAAGCGTTGCCGATCCATTACATGTGCCTACACAAGTTACATTGGATGTAGTGAGCAAATAATTATATGGAGCCGGTTCATCAATAACAAATGTGGTATCGTAAGTACAATTGTTCGCGTCGGTTACACGTGCAACATACGATCCTGCACACAATCCGGTAATGGAATTTCCGGTTGCCAATAAAGTTAATCCCGGAGTAAGCCAACTTACCGATAGCGCTCCTGTTCCACCTGTTGCGCTGGTTACGCTGGCGGTACCATTGCAATCACCATGACAAACGGTTGGTTCAGGATCTACCACAAGCGCAAGCGCCGGCGGATTTGCAACGGTAACAGGTGGAGTGGAATTTACAATACAACCATTTCCATCGGTGATTTGCGCATAATAGGTTCCCGGACAAACACCGTTTAAAGGAGATCCTGATCCGATTGGAGTTCCTGTTGCAGCATTGATCCATTGGTAAGAAAACGGAGGTGTTCCACCTGCGGCATTAATCGTAAGTGAACCTGAACATCCATTATGACAAAGTGCAGGACTGGCCGAAGAGCCTGATGTTATAGCTGTGGGTTGAGTTAAAGTGAATGTAGAAGATTGCATGATACAACCTCCCGCATCGGTTACAACAACATAATAGGAGCCCGCGCAAAGTCCGGTTGCCGTCGGATTTGTTTGTCCCGGAAGTGCGGTATTTGAAGGTGAAGAAAACCATTGGTACGTATAAGGTGCTGTTCCCTGTGAAGCAGAAACAGTAAGGCTTCCGGAGCAAATGGAATTACAAATTAAATTGGTTTGATTGGTGAGTGTTATGACAATTGGTAGTGGTTCATTCACGGTTGCATTTGCAGCTTGCGGACATCCATTGGCATCGAAAACCGTTACGGAATAAGATCCATCACACAAACCGGTAATCGTTTGCGTTGTTTGTCCGTTGGACCATGAATACGTGTACGGCGCACCATTTCCACCTGTTGGATTGGATGTAATTTGTCCGTCGCACACACCAAAACAACTGGCATCTGTTACCGTTAAATTTGGAAGAATTGCAGTAGGAATTAAAATGAAAAACGTGGTATCGAAATTACACCCGTTGGCATCGGTAACAGAAAGTGAATTCAATCCGATACAAAGTTGTGTTGCAAAAGCAGATGTTTCTCCGGAGCTCCACACGTAATTGTAATTCGGTGTTCCGCCAAATACAAATGGCGTAGCTGTACCATCGCAAATGTTATTACATGTTGGGTTGGTGGTTGTCCAAGACAATACCGTTAAATCTCCCGGTTCCACAACGGTTACCGTAGTTGCACAAATCACATCCGGATTTGGTCCTGTATCAATTACGCGAATGGTATATGTTCCTGCGCCTAAGCCTGTCCAGCATGCGGTACTTGGTCCGCCGCCCAGCCATTGCAATTGAAACGGTCCTAATCCGCCAGTAACATTTACACAAACTGTTGCATCATTCGCTCCATTACACGAAACATGTTGTCCGCTGTAATTGGAAGTAACGGTTGCTGTAATGGTAAACTGATTTGGTGGTGTACCGCACGTTGCAGAGGCACGCAATTGCAATCCATCCGATTGTGGAAGTTGAACAATAATTTCTTCTGACAAGGAGCGGTTCCATGTGATATCAGCACCGTACGTATTGATGGGATCGATGGTAAAAAGTGTCGATCCTGCTGCATCAAAAACCATTGGATCTCCATGTGGAAAAACAATATGATCTGCGCGAATTCCTTTTCCGGAAGTTTGAAATGTACCGGAAGCAAGGGTAAGATCACATCCGGGTTCCAATTCGAGATCGCTGGATTGCAGCGTTAATACACCGGTTCCGGTTTTTTTGACATGTGCCCGAAAATGAACGTTTGCCGTTTGCAGCAATTGATTTTGTGAGGAAAAAAATTCAATGCTTCCGCGTAAATAATTTCTAAACGGAGCACTGCATATCCAATTTCCATTGATGCGCAATATGGATGAGGGCGCGGAAACCAGCATCGCACGGTGGTTGGATGCGGAATAAGAAAACGAATGTATGGTTAAGGAAGATGGAAAAACAACTTTGTCTTTGGAGGAAAAAAATGAATGGTCATCAAAATGAATATGGTCTGAAGAACCGGGAATACCGGCACCTCCGGGACCACCGGATACATTGGACCAATGCGTGGGATCTTGAAATTGTCCGCTTCCTCCAACCCAAAAATAATCAGCAGCAGAAACTCCTGAAGCAATCAGTAGCAGTATAAAAACAAAAAGAGATGGTAAAATATTCTTCATTCGCAACACCAGTTTTCTCTCCTTCCTTAGACGGAGCACTTAATCTACAAGTTGCCGCTGTAACGGCGAATTCTTACGGAAGATAGGAAAAAGATGACCAATGTGAAAGAGTCAAGGAGCAGAAATCAGTTCCAAGCCGGACATTCGGTAATTCCACGGCCACGGTGCGGACAGGCAGAAATACCCAAAATGATTTCGTGGGTGTTTGAACTTGAAAACCTAATGCGGGATGTGGTAAAATCAAATGCATATCCCAATGAAAAATATTTCAAAAAATTCACTTTAAATAAACCTACAATCGCATCGGTATTGCGGTAGGTTAAACCAAGTTGAAACTTGTTATCGAAATCGGCCATAAGGTTCAAATCGAGCGCCGGTGTTGACTTTGGAGCGTACTTCAATGCAGCGGATGGAATGAAAGACACGTCTCCTCGTGTACGGAATCGTTTTCCTCCTGTCAATAAGTAATGTCGGGTTAACCGCGAATCCGTTCCCACGTTTTTTATTTTATTTCCAAGCGCCTGCCATACGGTAAATCCGCCAAAGAATTGGTCTGAATACAACCATAATCCGGGCGCAATGTCGGGCCAGATGAATTGCACCGAAGAGCCCGGTATGGCGTTATCCTGGAAGGTTCCCAAAGTGACTTTAGAGGCATTGAATCGGAACTGCTGAAAACCTGCATATAGCCCCATGGCTAATTTGGTTTTTCTTCCAACGGGAACATGATAGGAATAGGCGAGATACAATTTGGTACGACTAAAAGGACCGGTTCCATCACTTTCTACATGACCGCCAACGCCGTGTTTTGTTTTCAGATGTCTTCTTTTTTTTCCACCGATTTGCGCATGGGCATTGGCCCACATGGTCACCGGACGACCATCAAAACCTATCCATTGCGTGCGGTATCCTAAACGCATATCTAAACATGGTCGACTGCCAGCATAGGCAGGATGCATGGCAAATTGGTTGTAAACAAAATGAGAATATTGCGCTGTTTGCTGCGATCGAACCTCAGCAAAAAAGAACATCATCGTCAAAAAAACCAACAGCTTCTTCATCAATACACCAAGGTTATAGATCCGGAGAAAATTTGCGCATCACTGTTTCCCGAACCGGAATTCAGATCAATGACATAATAATAAGTAGAAGCCGGCAAACGCCCGGTTTTACTGGTTCCATCCCATGCATTTGCATTGGAGTAGCCGATTGAATTATATACTTTTTGTCCCCAACGGTCATAAACCGTGACTTTGCAATTCGGGTAATTTTCGATGTTCTGAATTTGCCAGGTATCGTTGGTTCCATCGCTATTTGGCGTGAACGTATTGGGCACTTGAATTGGCTGCACAACATAAACAGTTACTTCATCCTGATCGGTGCATCCGTTGATGGTAACATCTAAAAAATAGGTGGTTGTTGCTACAGGAGAAGCAATGGTTGTTGCGGACGTAGGATCACTCAATGTTGATCCGGGGGCCCAACTGTAAGTCCCACCGCCTGATCCGTTCAACACAGCACTTTCTCCGGGGGTGATGATTTGATTGGGACCTGCATCTGCCGTGACTTCCGTGATGGTTAAATTGATGGTGTTTGAACTGGCAGGAGTTGAACAAGGATCACTACAAGTGAGGTTGACTGATACCGCAGCATCACTTCCAAATGTTGATGTCAATACTCCGATGGTATCCGCTGCAAATGGAGTTCCATTAACGAGCCACTGAAAACTTGGTGTTCCGGAACAACCTGTTTCCGTTGCCGTAAGGGTTATCTGATCATACGTACATCCCGAAGTTGCACTGGAAACCAATGTTACCGTAGGATTTACGATTGGGTTGATGGTTAAGGTTTGTGCGGAAGAAACCGCCGAAGAAAAGGGTGAACATGGGTCGGTTACGGTGATGGCACATTCTACCACATCTCCGGTGTTTAATGTCGAAGAAGAAAAAACATTCGATGCTCCATTTTGCACGGAAATCCCATTTACGGTAAAATCATACGTTGGTGTTCCGGCATTTTGAGCGGTAGCAGTAATGGTGATATTGTCGCCGGTACAGGCAGGATTGGGCAATGCTGAAATACTTACCGAAGGCGCAAGATTGGAAACTTGTTCGGTGAGCACAATGGCATTTACAGTATAGGTGCATCCTGCGGCATCGGTAACGGTAACCGAATATGGGCCGGGAGCCAAAGCGCTAAAGGTATTTTGTGCCTGACCCACTCCTCCGTTTAGACTGAAAGTGATTGGATTTGTACCACCATTAACAGTAACTGCAATCGCACCATCTGTTTGTCCGCAATGTGGAGCTGTTGTACTCACTGTTGCACTGATTCCGGAGGAATTATTGATGGTTGCGGAGAGCACTTCAAAGCATCCCGCGGCGTCACTAACAACAATGTTATAGCTACCGGCGGGCAATCCGGGAAAACTATTGCTTGCTTGTGGTGTTCCTCCATTAAGGATGAAAAGATAAGGTAAAGTGCCACCTGAAGTCCCGTTCACGGTAATGGAACCATCCGCTGCGCCACAATTTGCATCAGCAACAAGAGGTGTTGATCCACTTGGACCGTTGACCTGATTTAAGGTGACCACGTCAACCGTTTGCACACATCCGTCGGCATCGGTAACATTAACGGAATACACTCCTGAACTTAAATTGGAAAAGGTATTGGAGGCCTGAAAGGCACCGGTGTTTAATGCATATTGATAAGGAGCAGAGCCCCCATCCATAGTATTCACCACAATTTGTCCATCTGTTGCGCCACAAGTTTGGGGAGTTTCCGCAGTAGTAGCTGTCCACTCCACAGATTCACCATCCACAACCACATCGAAACTACATTCGGCCGGATTGGTAATTCCGGCACCGTTCAAATCTCCGTCCACAACCACATAATACGTGTTAGATGGCAGTAATCCCAAAGCACTGATGGTAGCAGAAGACGAAGCTGCACTGATGCAATTGCCAAGTTCGGTATAGGTTGCAGGGTCGCACGGAGTGGTAGCGCTGATAAGCACCGCTTGTAACTCGGTATCGTTTCCGGCTCCCGCGATACAGGAAATATTGCTCAAAGAAATCGTTACTGCCCCACCGGCAGCATTGGTGGTAAAGCTAAACCAAATGGAATTGTTTGCCGAAAAACAAGAAAACCCAGCTCCATCGGCGGTTTCGGTTCCTGCTCCACTATTGCTGAAACTATAGGTAATTCCCGCACAAAGGCTGGTGGATTGGGTACAATTGTCGTTACCCGGCTGTGCAACTGCTTGAAAACAGAACAGCCCCATTATGGATAAAAACAACAAAAGTGACTTCATGGCTAAAGGGATTCTAAAAATAATCAATTCCACAGTTTTTGACTCGAGAATTATAGCGAACGGCCTTTTTTTATCTTTGGAGGCTCTTTTTGGCACGATTAATGGATTATTGTACGCGTTAATACTCACCTCTCATGGAATCAAATTTTTACTCCCGCATGAAGCATCTCTTCCTTGCCATGCTGATTCTCCTAGGATCTGTAGGACTTACAGATGCTCAACACATGAATTACGATAACGATTCCGGGTGGAAACTCGGTTTCAATATGGGCGGAACATGGCAGCAATCCGACATGAAAGCACGTGCCGGAATTGGCTTTGGCGCTACCCTTGGAAAAGCGATTTACCAAAAACCGGGTCGCTTTTTTGCCATCGATCTTCGTTTCCGCTACTTGCACGGATACAATTACGGTTATTCAGACACGGCAATAACCGATTTGGCAGGTACCAGTTTATTTAACGGAAACAATGCCACAACTCCTGAATTCGACAAATACCGCAATGTTACGGGATACATGTACAACAACTACAGAATGTCCCTTAACGAATATTCGTTAGAATTAATGCTCACGTTTAACCGTCTGCGCGAACGCACAGGCATTGTGCTTTATGGTTGGGGAGGTATTGGAATCACCACTTATCGTGTGAAAACGAATCAGCTTGACTTGCTTGATTATGCCTATGATTACTCTACCATCGATACCAATAACGTGCAAACCAGTTTGTACGGAAAACTTGATAATTCCTACGAAACAGATGCTGAAGGAAATGTAGGATTAAAAGCCCGCATCATGCCAAGTGCAGGTGTAGGATTCGGTTACCAGTTCTCTCCCTATTTCGCAATGGTGCTGGAACATAAAGTAACCTTCTCCATGATCGATAATATCGATGGTTATATTCACAACAACCCAAGCGGACCGGTAAACGATCGTTACCACTATACCGGATTAAAATTTGTATTCCACCTTGGAAAAGGAAACGGAAGTGTATCGACAAATACCAACACCAACACCAATACACACACCGAAACACAAATTGAAAACTACACCACCAATACCAACACGAATACCAATACGCAAACGCAAACGCAAACACAACCACGCGTTCAGCCTCCAATTGTAAATATTACACAACCAGCCATGAGTCCTGCTACCGTGAGTAGTCAGTATTACAACGTGATGGCCAATATTTACAACATCGACACGTATTCACAAATCACGTTTAAAGTCAACGGAAATACCAGCACAACATTCAGCTTCAACGCCGCTTCGCATCAATTCAGCAGCAATATTCTTTTAAATCCGGGAAGCAATCTGGTAGAAATTCGCGCAACCAACGAAGCAGGTTCAGATTATCAATCGGTGATGATCAACTTTGAATTACCGGTTTACACACAACCTGTATTGCCTGTTGTAACCTTCACCAATCCTCCGTTTACTCCTTTCAATACCAACAACTCTACCTTCAATATCACTGCAACAGTTTTGAATATTCAAGGTGCACAAAACATCACCTATAAAGTAAATGGCGTAGTAAGCAACAACTTCAGTTATAACACATCATCCAAAGCATTCTCCAGTGTTATCAATCTCGTTGCCGGTCCGAACACCATCGAAATCAAAGGAACCAACAACGCCGGATCTGATGTAAAACAAGTGGTTATCAATTACCAGCCGCAACAAACCTTGCAACCGCCGGTAGTGACCATCACCAATCCTACACTGAATCCTTATACCGTAAATGTAAACACAGCCACCGTTACCGCAACCGTGCTGAATGTTGCATCTGCTGCGGATATTAAACTCCGCATCAACGGACAATTATCGAGCAACTTCACCTACAATATTTCCACGAAAGTATTAACCACTACATCTACATTGATTGATGGTGCAAATACTTTTGAAATCACCGGAACAAATGCAGTTGGTACAGACACCAAAACAACTACCATCATTTACGCAAAACCAGTAGCTCAGCCTCCGCTGATTACCTATACAGATCCAACCGTAAATCCTTACACCACAACAACCGCAACAAAATTGGTTAAGGCCACTGTGCTGAACGTAGCCTCTGCTGCCGACATCAAAGTGAAATTCAACGGCACATTGACAACGAATTTCAGCTATAACATGTCGACCAAAGTATTGCAATACAACGCTACTTTGCTCGCCGGTTCCAACACCATGGAAATTACCGCGACAAACACTGTTGGTCAGGACATCAAATCAACTGTAATTATTTACAATAAAACCGTAACCAATCTACCACCGGTTGTTACCATTACCAATCCTACTGCCGATCCTTACAATACCACAACACCAAACGCAACCATCGTTGCATCGGTATTGAATGTTTCTGCAGCAAATCAGGTTACGTTTAAAGTAAACGGCGTTCCGAATTCCAACTTCACTTTCGATCCTACAACACATATTTTCCAATCGAATGTAGTATGCAATCAAGGAACCAACCTTTACGAAATTACTGCTACCAATGCTTACGGAAATGATTCGGAGACACAAACCATCAATTACACCATTCCTTGTGTTCCACCTGCAATTACTCCGGTACAACCTGCCTCCATTAATTTCCAGACTACACTTTCCAGTCTGCCTTTTGTAGCGATTGTTTCCAACGTAAGCAACCAAAGTGCGATTACCTTCAAACTGAATGGTGCTAATCATCCGTTCACATTTGATGCTGCATCCGGAACCGTAAACGCAACATTGAGTTTATCAGGACAAAGCAATACTGTCGTGCTTACCGCAACAAACAGCTGCGGAACTGCAACACAAACCATCATGATTTTCTACCAGGCGCCACTTGTTCCTCCGGTAGTTACCATCACCACACCTGCAACCAATCCTTACACTTCAACAACTGCATCAACCACCATTAATGCAACCATTCTGAATGTAAGCAATAGCAACCAGGTAAGTTTTAAAGTAAACGGAACACCAAGTACTGCGTTTACTTTTAACCCAAGCACGACTTTATTCAGCGCCAACATTAACCTCATCACCGGTGCGAATACGATTGAAATTACAGGTACCAATAACGATGGATCTGACAGCAAGAGCACGGTAATCATTTACCAACCTGTTGCTCCTCCTTGTTTACAACCAGTTATTGCTTTGACCAGTCCTACAGGTTCTGCGCAAACCACAACGGTATCGAGTTTTGCTGTAACAGCAACCTTGCAGAATGTGACATCAAATGCACAGATCAGCTTTAAGGTGAATGGCACTCCTACTACATTTACCTTTAATGCAAGTACAGGACAATTCAGTTCCAACATCACCCTGAACGATGGAGTAAACAACCTCGAAATTGTTGCAACCAACACTTGTGGAACTGCTACCAATGTTGCTGCTGTTACTTACAACCGTCCGCTGGTTCCACCGGTTGTGACTTACCTCACTCCGAACCAAAATCCGTATACCAGCACAACGGCTCAGTTTACCGTAACTGCACAAATCCTCAACATCACGGGAGCTCAGAACATTGTTTATACGATCAATGGTCAGCCCAACACGAGCTTCAGCTTTAATGCTGCTACCAATACGTTTACCAGCAATGTAACCTTGCAAACCGGAAACAATACGTTTGTGATTACTGCAACCAATCCTGATGGAACGGATGCTGAAACAACTGTAATTGTTTACCAACCTGCGCCTTGTAACAATCCGGTCATCACCATGACTGCTCCTGCTACAGGAAACGAGTCTGTAACTACAGCACCTTATGTGATTGCGGCAACGGTTCTGAATGCGACTCAACAACAAATTCAGTTCAAGCAAAACAACAACATCAAGCCATTCACCTACAATGCTACAACAGGTGCGTTTACAGCGAATGTTACACTCGCCGATGGAAGCAACAATTTTGAAATCGTTGTCACCAATTCTTGCGGAACAACAACGAACAATTTTGCCATCAGCTATATTCGTCCTTTGCAACCTCCTGTAGTTACAATCACCAATCCTGCTGCAGATCCTTAC
>JBIKKU010000324.1:0-3772 GCA_044360245.1 Flavobacteriales bacterium
CACATGATCCAAAATTCCGTTCGCAGAACCGCAAATCAATTGCAATGCTCCTTCAGGAAGAATTTTCGATTCAGCAATATCACGCACAACGGCTTCTGTAAGGAATGAAGTAATCGTTGCCGGTTTTACAATAGCAGGAACACCTGCCAATAAGTTCACTGCAATTTTTTCAAGCATTCCCCATACCGGGAAGTTGAAGGCATTGATGTGAATGGCAACACCGTGTTTTGGAACACAAATGTGATGACCAATAAACGTATTGTTTTTGGAAAGTTTTGCAATGTCGCCATCCAGACAAAATACATCATCAGGAAACTGACGACGCAAGCTTGCATAGGCAAATAAATTTCCGATTCCTCCTTCAATGTCAATCCAGCTATCTGCGCGTGTTGCACCTGTTGCAGCACTTACGGTATAATATTTTTCCTTGCGTTCCATGAGATACATGGCGAGTGCTTTAAGCATGCGACCACGTTCGTGGAATGTCATTTTACGCAATGCCGGACCACCAATTTTTCTGGCGTATTCCATCATTGCCGCAAAGTCCAATCCTTTGGAAGATGCAGTCGCAATCACATCACCGTTGAGGGCATTGAAAAGTTGTTGACCATCGCCTTCACCGGCAACCCATTGTCCTAAAGCGTAATTATGCAGTTTCATGCTGAGAATCTTTTTTTTAAAAATAGAGATTAACCTCTCATTTTATCCAATAAACGGTTTAATTCTTTTGCTTCTTCAACCGTAAGGATTTGTTTCTTCTTCATTTCTTTATCCATTTCCTCTGATACAGCATTGATTAGCTGCATACCCTTATCGGTTAAGGTAATGTCGATTTGACGACGGTTGTCTCCGCATACTTTTCGTTCCACCAGTTTTTTTTGATACAGTTTTTCAACCAATCTGCTTGTGTTCGACATTTTATCGATCATGCGTTCGGTAAGTAATTTTAATGGAGCAGGGTTGGGGTTCTGACCACGCAGTATTCTCAGGATATTGAATTGCTGCATGGAAATACCATAAGGCTTAAACAGTTGATGGTGCTCCCCCGAAAGCCAAGAGGCAGTAAATAAAATATTGATAACCGATTTTTGAAATTCACTACTGAATTTCTTCTGTTTGATTTCGTCTTCAATTTTCATGAAGCGAAAATACAGAAATATACCTCTGCATTAGTTGTTGAAACATGTGATTTGAATCAATTCCCTTTTTATTGATAATAATTCTCAATTACTGTAATAAATGTATTTGCGACTGTTTTTCATTCGGGAGATTTCCCTATGCTATTAGTCTTCCAAAACTACAGGAAAAAAAAAGAGCCTCCGAAGAGGCTCTTTTGTATGGATTATTTCTTTTTCTTTTTCTTCTTTTTACCGCCGAGTCCGATTGGGCTTCCTACGCGGTCCATTGCGCAACGGAATCCGATGGTGGCCGTAGAGCGACGCTCATCAAGGAAACGACGTGTACCCGGATTCATCCAATAGGCACGGTCTCTCCAGCTACCTCCTTTGAATACACGTGTACGGTCAGATACAAGTGTTGTAGGAGTAGATGAGTTGTCGTGACGGTTAACACCTTCGAATTTGTTTTGATACATGATGTTATCGCCCCAACGTTGGTCGGAGTTCACACGATCAATTTCGTTGTTGTTGTTGTAAATCTGAGACGAAGCAATGTCACCATCGAGATAAGAAATGTTATCTGATTTACGGTAGTTGCGACGGTCGAGGTTTTCCTCTTCGGTTACTTCGCGCCATTTTACATTACCCGGTGTAATGATTTCAACCTGATAAGCTTCGTATTTTGGATCTCCTTGAAGGTTTGCTTCAAAGTCAACAAGTGCTGCATCAAATACTTCGCGGATGATGATAGAAGCCTGAACCAATTGCTCATTTTCACGAACGAGGTTATGCTTGTATTTGTAAGAAGTACGGAATGAGTTTTTCACAACGATAGCAGAATCCACAACTTCGATCAGCAATCCCATGAGTGAATCCTCTTCAGGAGTCAAACGATCTGCATTTCTGCGGGAGAGACGGAAAGAGTCGAGGTAAATACGCATACCATCGATATCGTAAATGGTTTCTTCGTGTTTAGAATCGAGGATACCTTCTGCATTCAACACTTTTGTTTTGAATACATTTCCACGGAATGGACGGAACTCGTCTGCATCTTCAGAAGTCAAAGGACGATACACATCCATAACCCACTCAGAAACGTTTCCACCCATGTTATACAGACCATAATCGTTAGGCCAGTAAGAAGTAACAGGAGCAGTAATGTCGGCAGCATCGTTCAATTTTCCGGCTACACCCATATAGTCACCACGTCCGCGAACGAAGTTGGCAAGCATATCACCCTGCCATTTGGCTTCCGGGTTACGCACCCAGTGACCGTTCCAAGGGTAAAGGCGACGCTCTACAACGCGCTCTTCAACAGAGTTTCCAATCAAACCATAAGCAGCATATTCCCACTCCGCTTCTGTTGGGAGGCGGTAGCGTGGAAGAAGGATTCCATCTTCCATACGGGCATGACGGCGGCCAAGGGCTTTTTTCCCTTTTTTACCGGGACCCGGATTTTGCGATTTGTTCAAGTCAACCAAAAGGTTTTCAACGCCATTGGAGTGTGCAACACCACCAGGCTGTCCGAGGTATTCATCGGTAGTAAAAGGATCGTTCGGTTGGGTAGCATCCCAGTTCAGGATACCCTCACGAATAAGGATGTACTCGTTTACGCGGTCTGTACGCCATGCGCAGAACTCTGTAGCTTGCAACCAGCTCACACCAACTACCGGATAATCACGGTAAGCAGGGTGACGAAGGTAATACTCTACATAAGGCTCATTGTAGGCCAGTTTTTCGCGCCATACCAAGGTGTCAGGTAAAGCATTCACGTAAATGGTACCGAATTCCGTGTAAACACGCTTTAACCAGTACAAGTATTCGCACCAGTCAAAATTCCGAACCTCCGTTTCATCAAGGTAGAATGAAGATACCGTCACACGGCGAGGAACGTTGTTCCAATCGTGCGTAACGTCTTGCTCAATACGACCCATGGTAAAGGTACCTCCCTCCACGAGGACCAATCCCGGACCAGTCTCCTGCTCGTCGAACGGAACTTTCTGATAACCTCCATTAACCGGATCATTGTAATTGTAACCGGAAACGGGCGAAGTTTCGTACTTACACGAGGAGATAAGTAGAGATGCAGCAGCTGCAACCCCCAACAGTTTAACTCTCGTCTGCTTCATTATTCTCTGGTTTTATATGCTGTTAAATTTTCCTTTATAACGTAAAAATACAAAATGGTTACATACCCTGACCAAAATTTTTAAAAAGATGGGCAACTGATGGTACGGAACGTCCTCTTTTTAGGTTTGCAATTGAAATTGATCTGGAAGGATATTTCATGCGAACCCCCGGAGGCATTGGTTAATTTTGAGACAGTTACGTCGTAACTATACCCGATTTTGATGTTTTGGCTGGTAATTCCGATCAATGCTACAAAAGCATCCTTATTTCTGTACCAAACTCCACCAACCAATGGTCCTTTGGAAATGTACATCCCCAGGTTCAGTTGTTGAAAGGTGCCTTGGCGACGGTACATGACATTCGGAGAAATTTTCGCATCGTTATTGCTGTAAGTGCTATTGGATAAGGGAATTACAGCTCCCATGTGACCGGTAAACTTCATGGGCATGGGCGATTTTCCGGTAACTAATGATTCATTGGGTTCGGTAAGGTGATGTGCTGCAAAACCAAAGAAAAAACGCTCG
>JBIKKU010000126.1:0-7815 GCA_044360245.1 Flavobacteriales bacterium
AGTCAATATTACCAACAGTCCCTCCACGAGGTTGGTCACCAGATTGGTAAACAAATCCTCGACGGGCATCAATCATATCTCCAAAGGTTAATTTGCTCCAGTCCAGGGATTTCTGAAAATAAGTAGCCTGAACCCCAAAACGCATTGAGAAGTTTCTCGATATTTTTAATTGATAAGAGTAAATGGCTGAAATATTGGTGGTATTGAGTGTGTTTTCACCGGCCTTGTCGTTGGTAACCAAGAGCCCCAAGCCTCCATAAAGCGATTCAACATGCTGATCGTAAGAAACACTTGTTGTTACGTAAGTTCCTGATAAAGCCGGCCATTGATTGCGGTAATTCATAGCAATCCTCGGACAACGTGCTGTTCCTGCAAAAGCCGGATTCAAATAAAGTGGATTCGCGTAAAATTGGGTGAATTCAGGGTCTTGTGCAATGGCACTGTTTGTGTTAAGCAGGCTTAAAGCGCTGAATAACAATATAGTGAGTGCTTGACCGAATACCGTGTAACGTTTTGCCATAGGCCTGGTTTGACAAACAAAGTCCCAATAATACGGATTTTTTTCAACATGGTTCTGTGTTTTGTGAATAAGTCATATACTAAATCAAAAGCTCTTCTCGTTTGTTATGACATCAATTGCTGAATAACAGGTATTTTTAGTCCCTCTTGATTACGATGCTTACACTGCGAAATATTTTTTTGGTTGGCCTATTCAATGTGATGGCCATCGGTGCTTTTTCACGGACCCTTTTTAAAGAGTGGGACTTTTCAGCCGAATGGGATGAGCCTTCTTCCTTTATGACTCCCAACGGAGAAACAATTCGTTATTTGAATTTCAAGGATGCTTATTATACCAACGAAGTACAACCTGTCCCTTTTTACTCGCATCTGATTGAATTGAACGGAGCCATTCAGAATCCGGAAGTAATCATCAACGATCAGGTTTGGGCTGATTTATCCATCAAAGAAATTCAATTGTTGAATTCAGGTGTTCCGGAGAATTTTCTTCCGCAAGCCAAAGTTTCTGTTGCCAGGTTTAAATACCGTGCGGTGGTGACCTTTTTTCCTTTTCGAAAAGATGCGGCCAGCGGTCAATGGCAAAAATTGGTTTCAGGGAAAATCAAATTGAATTATGAAGTGATGCAAAACCAAACCCTGAAAAGCGGAAATCGATCATTCGCTTCAAGTTCAGCCTTGGCTTCGGGATCTGGAGATTGGTATAAAATAGGAGTTACAAAAACGGGAATGTTTAAAGTGACTTACGCCATGTTGCAATCGCTTGGTGTGGATATGGAAAATTTTTCATCGTCCTGGTTAAATCTTTACGGAAATTCTTTCGGCATGCTTCCGGAATTGAATAGCGATGATCGTCCGGATGATTTATTGCTAAACGCCATTCATGTTGAAGATGGAGGAGATGGTGTTTTTGGACCGGGTGATTATTTTGTTTTTTATGCTGTTGGTCCGCATGTATGGAAATACAACACAGCCGGAAGTTTTTATTACCATCAGCAACATTTGTATTCCGACACTTCTTATTATTTCATCAATGTCAATCCCCTTTCTCCTTCGCCGAATCGCGTCGGTACGCAAGCCTCCTCCGGTGCAGGTGTGACTCATACGGTAACAACGTTCGATGATTATGCCTATACCGAAACCAACACGACCAATTTTGTGAATTCGGGAAGAGAATGGTATGGAGAACTTTTCGATTTTGAAGTGAATCAATCTTTTGTTTTTTCTTTTCCAAACATTGAAGTTTCTGCCATTGCAAGATTAAAAGGTGACTTTGCATCTTACACTCCGGGATCGACAGGTTCGAGTTCTTTTTCAACGTCGGTTGCAGGTTCTGCGGGAGTAATGAATGTTAGCATTAGTTCGGTTGGATCCGGTGGTTATGCTCCAGATGCGCTAACGGGTTCCGGTACATTAAATTTTACGCCAAATGCTTCGGATGTTACAGTCAACATTCAATACAACAAATACACTTCTACCAGTAAGGGTTGGTTGAATTATTTGGAATTGAATGTGCGCAGGCAACTTACCTATATCAGCTCGCCATTGTTTTTTCGCGATAAAAATTCTGTTGCCTCAGGAGCAGTTGCTGAATTTCAACTTTCAAACCCTTTAACCGGTTTGCACATTTGGGAAATTACCGATCCTTCGAGCGCTACCGAACAACAATATGTTAATAACGGAAGCTATTTAAGTTTTGTACAAAATACGGATCAACTCAGGGAATTTGTTGCCTTTCGTTTGTCTGATGTAACCGCAGAGCCATTCACTTTTGGGCAAGTGGAAAATCAGAATTTACATGGAATGGCAAGTTCAGAATTGATTATTATTTCGCATTCGGAATTTTTAAATCAGGCCAACCGACTTGCTCAGTTTCATCAATCGGAAGGTACCACAGCTCAAGTTGTAGAAGTGCATCAGATTTACAATGAGTTTTCCTCAGGCATGCGTGATGCAACGGCTATAAAGCAATTTCTGCGCATGTTTTACGAACGTGCCGGCGGCGATCCAACACAGTGTCCGAAATATGTTGTTCTGTTTGGTGATGGCTCCTACAACAACCGTGGAGGTACCAACGGAAATTCAGCCTTTATTCCAACCTATCAATCCTATAATTCTACACACGTAACCATTTCTTTTGTCACCGACGATTATTTTGTTTTGCTGGATCCTGCCGAGAACATGTATGATACCGATGGCTTGGATATAGCTCTTGGTCGTTTACCTGTTCAAACGCAATCGGAAGCCGAAGCCGTGGTGAATAAAATCATTGCATATTCAACCAATAAAGGATCCGTTAGTTTGGATGCTCCCGGATGTTGCAACAACCAAACCAATGATGCCACACTTGGTGATTGGCGCAATTGGTACACGTTTATTGCAGACGATGAAGACGCCAACAATTATGTTTCTGCTGCAGAAGAATTTGCTGATTCATTAAAGATTTTGCATCCCTACATCAATGTGAAAAAAGTTTTTCTGGATGGTTATTTGCAAGAATCTACACCGGGAGGAGAACGTTATCCGGACGTCAACCAAAACATCAAAGATTATGTGCAGACCGGAAGTCTTGTCGTGAATTATATCGGACATGGCGGAGAAGTAGGTTGGGCGCATGAGCGGATTCTCGATGTAGCAACGATTAATGCCTGGACCAATGCTCCGCGATTGCCATTGTTCATGACCGCGACTTGTGAGTTTTCGCGTTTCGATGATCCGGGTCGAACATCTGCCGGTGAATATGTATTATTGAATGAAAACGGTGGTGGAATTGCACTTCTTACCACAAGCCGTCTAGTTTACAGTACACCGAATGAAAAACTCAACCGCAATTTCAACCGGTATGTTTTGCAAAAAGTAAATGGCGAACCCAAGACCATTGGTGATGTATTTCTCCAAACCAAAAACGCAACGATTGTGCAGTTTCCCACAACCAACACAAGAAACTTCATTCTTCTTGGAGATCCCGCAGTTCGTTTACAAGTGCCTTATCATAACGTCAAAGCAGATTCTGTGAATCACGTTGCGATAGGTTCGGGAGTGGACACCATGAAAGCACTGAGCGTGGTAACCATTCATGGACATGTTGAAGATTATTTAGGCAATACACTGACCGGATTCAATGGTGTAGTTTATCCAACGGTTTACGATAAAGAGCAAACCTTATACACCTTGGCAAATGATTTTCCGAATTCTTCGGTGATGCCATATGACGTGCGTAAAAACATTATTTTCCGAGGGAAGGCTTCGGTGACAAACGGTTATTTTTCTTTCTCATTTGTAGTGCCCAAGGATATTGCCTTTCAGTATGGTGCGGGTAAACTTAGTTTTTATGCACATAACGGAACCATCGATGCTGCGGGATATGACTTGACGGTAACTGTTGGCGGAACCAATGATCTGGCTGTAAATGATACCGATCCTCCGGTGGTGGAATTGTTTATGAATGATGAAAATTTTGTTGCGGGAGGAATCACGGATGAGAATCCGAATCTGTTTGCAAAAGTGCTCGATTCCAACGGAGTAAACACGGTTGGAACCGGTATTGGTCATGATCTTACGGCCATTCTCGACGGCAACTCCTCCGATCCGATTGTCTTGAATGATTATTACACATCGGATGCAAATACCTACCAAAGTGGTGTGATCATGTATCCGTTCACCAATCTTGCAGAAGGTTCGCATACCCTCGAATTGCGGGTTTGGGATGTGTACAACAATTCCTCGGTGAGTTCAACCGAATTTGTGGTGGCTAAATCTGCAGAAGTTGCATTGCAACATGTGCTGAATTATCCTAATCCCTTTACCACGCGGACTCAGTTTATGTTTGAACACAATCAGTCCTGTTCAACGATTGAAGTACAAATTCAGGTGTTTACGGTAAGCGGAAAACTTGTTAAAACCATACAACAAACTACGGCTACTGATGGTTATAAGATTGACCCGATTGAATGGGACGGTAAAGATGATTTCGGCGATAAGCTGGCCATTGGCACCTACATTTACCGGGTGGCCATCCAAACTGAGGATGGGCAGTATGTGGAGAAATTTGAGAAATTGGTGATTTTGAATTGATCATTCGTCCTTTTTCCCTTATTTCCCCCTTGTTTTCACGCAATATGAGCTTCCTTTTTGCGTATATTTGTCGTTCTTACTCCAGACCAGAATTATGTCAATAATTTCAAAATCATTTTTTGCAGGCCTTTCAATACTTTCTGTTCCTGTCTTTGCGCAGAATCAAACAGACAGAGCCGAAGATGTGCAGTTGAATACCATCACTACAGCGGTACCTTTTTTGTTGATTGGTCCTGACTCCAGAAGTGGCGGGATGGGTGATGGTGGAATGGGATTATCTCCCGATGCCAATTCCATCCATTGGAATGCTTCCAAACTTGCCTTTACCGAAAACCAAATGGAATTCTCCATGAGTTATTCTCCATGGTTGCGCTCCTTGGTGCCGGATATTAATCTTGCCTATTTGGCGGGTTATTACAAAGTCGACAAGAACACTACCGCAGGAATGGCATTGCGTTACTTCTCGCTTGGAACGATCACTTTTACCGATCAAAATGGTTCTGTGATCCGCGATTATGTGCCGAATGAATTTTCGGTGGACGGTGCTTTTGCACGAAAATTATCCGATCGTTTCTCCATGGCGATGTCGGCCCGTTTCATTTATTCCAATTTAACCGGTGGAGTGATTGTTGGTGGAGCAGATACCAAAGCGGGAAAATCTGGTGCGGTTGATGTTTCAGGTTTTTATTTCAACGACGATGTGAAGTTAGGTGATATGGATGCTCATCTCGGGCTTGGATTCAACATCTCGAACATTGGTGCTAAAATGAGTTACACCAATACCGCAGAGCGTGATTTTCTTCCGACCAATTTGCGTTTGGGTGGTGCTTTGAGCTTGTTGCCTAATGAATACAACAAAGTCACTTTTAACCTCGACCTCAACAAACTTTTAGTACCTACACAACCTATCTACAATCTTTCAGGTACTGAAATTGCATCAGGAAAAGATCCGAATGTTGGGGTTGCTTCCGGAATTTTTCAATCTTTCTACGATGCTCCGGGAACCATTCAGTTGGATGAAAATGGCGACAAAATGTTTGATTCCGACGGAAATCCTATCATTGAATCCGGTTCAAAATTCAAAGAAGAATTGCGTGAAATCAATTTTGCTCCCGGAATTGAATGGTGGTATGCCAATCAATTTGCAGTGCGTACTGGATATTTTCATGAACATGCTTCCAAAGGAAATCGTAAATACTTTACGATTGGAGCAGGAGTGAAATACTCTATTTTCTCGCTCGATATTTCTTACTTGATTTCCTTGTCCAACCAAAATCCATTGGCTCGTACACTTCGTTTTTCTTTGAAGTTTTCTTTTGATAAAGTCAAAAAAGAAACCGAAGGATAATGAAGCTTCGCATTGGTTATGGATTTGATGTTCACCAACTCAGCGCTGAAAAAGAACTGTGGTTAGGTGGCGTAAAAATCCCGGCTACCAAAGGGGCTCTTGGGCACTCTGACGCAGATGTGTTATTGCATGCCATTTGTGATGCCATGTTAGGAGCACTCGCACTTCGTGATATCGGTTATCATTTTCCGGATACTTCTTCCGAATTCAAAGGGATTGATTCCAAGATTTTATTGAAACGCACTTTCGATTTAATCAAATCCAAAGGGTATCGCGTTAACAATATTGATTCGTCACTTTGCCTTGAAAAGCCCAAAATCAAGCCATATATCGAAGAAATGCAGAAAACTATTGCGGCTATTTTGGAGGTAGAAATGGATGATGTGTCTATCAAAGCAACCACCAATGAAAAAATGGGCTATGTGGGTCGTGAAGAAGGTGTAAATGCTTCTGCCGTTGTATTGCTGATTGCCGACTGATTTAATTCAAATCAATGGAAAGATCGATACCAAATATTTGATCTTTTTCCGGTTTGGATGAATTGAATTCAGGTTGGTACATGTAATAGATACTCAAACCTAAATTATCATTGATTTTTTTGTTCAAACCAAAAGCATATCGTCCTTGTTGAGTGTAAGGTTTTAATCCGATATCGTTTAAGCGGTGAAACAATTCAACACTTGCAAAAGGCTCAAATCCTTGCGACATATCGTAGGCCAGGGAGAGTTTGTTTCGGTTGATAAATTGTGGACGCCATCCCAATTCACTCGTATGCCAATCGCGGTAACGCAATTGAAAACGGGTTCTAAAAGTTGCTTTTAGATCACCAAACTTATTACTGTATGCAAAATCCGTGAAAAATCGGTTGTCGAGATTTTCCCAGTTGCTCCATGAACCGCGGTAAATCAAACGGTAACCACCGGAAATTTTGAAGTGCTTATTGAATTTGTAGCCGATAGCAAAATCGGTATAGGTGGTAGACATGTATGCCATGTGCGCCACCCTGAAACCTTGTTCAATTTCAAAAGATAACTCTTTGTTGATTTTGTATTTCGCTGCAATGGCAATCCATTGCTGGTTTTCGTAAACCTGCGCACTGAGCCATGTAGGGAGAAAAAGCAATACCCAAAGACTTACTATGTTTTTTCGTTTAATCATCGCCTCCATCATCACCCGATCCGGTTTGTGCGTAGTTGCTGGTATTGTGTTGTTCGTCTTCGTAATAGTGAATAAAAATCTGAGCGGTATCACGTAAAAAATCAATTTTACCAATGGTCACGCGATTGAGTTTTAAACCGGTTCTGTTTTCTAAATCGGTCATTAATGCCTCGCGGTTTTGTGGTTTGATGTTTTCTATTTTTTCATAAATCACAATTTTGGTGGTTTCATGTTTTAAAAGCCACACGCGTTCAAAACCATAAACAAGCGCAATGAGCACACCATTGATGAACATCAGACTGACAAAACTGGAGCCTTTTCCGATAAGAGCATTGATCACAGAAATACCAATTACCACAAAGAGGTAGGTCATTTCCTTGATAGGTATGGCATCTGTTCGGTAGCGGATAATGGAGAAAATGGCAAACAATCCCAATGCCATTCCGGTATCGATGTCCTTATTTTTTAGGGCAATACAAATAAAGAAGGCAATGAAACTAATCAGGAAATAAGTGAATAGATAATCTTTACGCTTGGTTGTAGGGTAATAAATCAAACGAATCACAGTGAAAATGACAAAAAAGTTGACTGCAAATCGAATTACGAGGCGCCAAATATCATCGTCGAAGACTTCCATACCAAGCAAGGTTTCAACCGTGCTCTTCACTTTTACTTTTGGTCCCTCGAGATCTGCTTTAGAAAGAATATCTTCCTGCACG
>JBIKKU010000060.1:0-11594 GCA_044360245.1 Flavobacteriales bacterium
CAATGGTTCAGTAAAATGTAAAACCAGGCTTCCATTACATGCTTGCGCTCTGTAAATGCTTTGATGCCGAGCACGATTCCCATGAACGAAAAAATTTCGGGTAAGTATTCATGCAAGGCAGCAGGAACATAGGCTTCATCAGTGTATAAAGCAAATACGCCGAATGCAAAAACAGGAACGAATAAAGTAAATGCCATGCGAAAATTCAGGAAACGAAATTGTTTTCCAACCCATTTGATCGGACTCCAGAAAAATCGGTACATGAAATAATCGAGGTTGAATTCTTTCAAGGCAAGGATGTAAAAGGCATGTTGAATTTTTCTCGGAAGATTATCTTCCATCGTTTCTTCACGAGGTTTGAAAGTGAAAAATTGTTGACGGATCAAATAAGAAACTACCGAAGGAGAAACCAACAATTGATAGGTGCGCAAAAATGCATTTCCCGCAAAATGGAACAAAGCAAGATTGTCCAGCCCCAAAGCTATTTCCACAAAGATTAATCCTATTTGAGAAATTGAAGAATAGGCCACTTGGGTTTTAATGGATGATTGAACTCTTCCAATAAACGAGGCAACAATACTAGTACTTAATCCCAGACAAATGATGAGAACACGCATTACCGTTTGTTGTTCCCAAAAAGGAAAGGTGCGCAACAAAATAAAGGCACCGATGTGCACCGACAATGAAGCGTAGAAAATGGCACTAGAGGGAGTAGGCCCTTCCATAGCTCTTGGTAACCAGGAGGAAAATGGAAGTTGAGCGGATTTTGCAACAGCGGCAAGGAGAATCATACATGTGATGGCAATGCCGATAAAGCTATGTTCCATCAAATGATGATGCACCAATTCATAGTTGTTGAGTTTGGCAAAAGTCACGTTTTCATGCCAGAGGTGGTGACTCATCCACATGGCGAGAATTAAACCTAAATCACCTATGCGGTAAACTGAAAAAACCTTCATGGCATTTTTCACCGGCAAATACCTGTACCAATAAAACGCAATCAGCAAAAAGGAAGAAATACCAAGCATTTCCCAACCAATGAAAAGTGTTTCAATATTTCCCGAAAAAATGGTGATGTTGTATCCGAGATAGAAAAATAAAATGGTGTTGAAGAACCGTTTGTATCCGGCTTCGCGGTGCATGTAAAAACGGGAATACATGGCCACCATAAAAGTCAGAAGTGCACCAACAAGCAATGTCAAAATACAGGGAAATGAAAAATTCATAGCCTGTTGATTTAAATAAGGAAAAGTCTTTGATGTCGATGGTGTGGTGTTCATTGAATATCCAATAAATGGTAAAGAATATTCCGCTAACGAATTGCAATCCTACAGCACCGAATGCTGTTCCGGAAATCCATTTTTCGTGACGTGAGGGAATCAATAGGGTAACCAGCATTGCAAATGCCGGAATGATCAGGAAGATGTGAATCAGGTTTTCCATGGCACTTGAATTATTGAATGATGTAAACAGGAAGGTTTTCCATAGAACTTTCTATCGCTTTGTCGACAGAGGGAACTACAGGAACATTTCTGAAAAGTGGCTCGTAGGGTGAAAATTCACCGTTTCGGAAATAATGCAAGCTTTTTGTTTCCGGATGAATAATTGTAAGATGTACCCATTCATTGATAAACCATTCGTAGGTTGCCGGATTGCTTTGGATGGTTTTCAATACCACATCAGGAAAATGCTCAACAATAATCATCAAACGAATGGGGTCGTGTACTTCAATCATCTGACTGGGCAATCCCGGTCTTAAATCACCATCAGCACCATTGGCAACACCAAACAATCCCATGACGTTGTGCGGTAGTTTTGTTCCTGCACCTAGTTTGAAATTGTCAACGCGCGAGAAATAGTATTCCAAATTAATTCCCCCGCAAACAGGAGCTGCTGCATTTAAGATGTTTAACAAATACTTTCCTTCCGGATCGATGTTGTAATCGTAGGAATTCATGAATGCTCGGCGATCGAGGAATAAGTGCTCCGTGAGCGAACGTCTACCTACAATGCATAATGTATTGGTGGCATGGTTGAGTTCAGGACGCGGTTCAAATAGCGAAACAGAACGGTCTTTTACTCGATCATGCACTTTATGTTCATCACAGCACGTATTGATCGATTCGAACCTTCTTGATCTTTCTTTAGCGTTGTAATCAAGTGCGTGTCTGAATTGCTTGGCATAAATCAAATGCGCTTTTTTATTTTGCTCATGCATGTGCTCTTCATCATAAAACATGATTTCATCGCGCGTGGTATCGTGAATGGCACCGATAAATTGTGTGCTTTTTGGAATGTCGATTCCTCTTTCACGGAGTTTGGCGCGTACCTGAGCATGATTAGCCATGAAGCAAAAAACACGCGCATTTACAGAACCCGGACGACCACAGCATGCTCCGCAATCGTAGGCACTGTAGTGGGGATTATTTACCGAAGAAGCTCCATGTCCAACGATATATACCAATGGCGCAAAATCTTTTACCATACCCGTGCTGCGTAAAACACCCTCAACACGATTGGTCATTTCTTCCACAGTAAAACCAATTTGCAATCCGTTTTCTTTATGCGATGGATCGGTACATTCTATGGTTAATTTCGACAACTGATGCAGATGCGCAAATGAGGACGCAGCAGCAGGACTCATGCTTGGTTTAAAGAGATTCATGAACAAGCGCGCCGCAGAAGCAAAACCCACCGTTTGCGAAATAATCCATCCGCGAATTAAGGTCTGCGAACGCTTCGATAAATGCACCGATTTTTTGAGTTTGGCAGCAGACTCTTCCTCTTTTATGAGGTATTTAGGTGTAACAGGTGCGGGACATAATTTGGTAAGGAATTTCCCGCCCAAAGGCTGAAAGAAAAATTCGACGCCAAAAAATCCGGGAGTTCCGTATGTTTTGCAAAGCACATTCTCATGCTCAAGATGGCGACGAATGGAACATTCACGATCGTCGATGCAAAACACCGCTTGAAATTCCAATGCTTTATTTTCGTTTTTGAATGCGGGTTGATTTTGCATGGCACCTAAAACTTCATCGTAATAAGTCCACTCAAAAGCTTCCTGCCAAAGTCGAATTACTTCATTGGCCGTGGTGACTTCTACTTTTTCGAACAATGGTGTTGGTCTGGATTTTACTCTTGATCCCAGGGGTTCAAACGATTTTCCGAAATGGAATTCCAATGCATCCAGTTCCAACAATGTTTCCAGGAGGATTAAATCTTCGAGACAAATTTTTCGTTGATCCAGCAATCCTTCAGGTTGTATTTCCAAATTGCCTACCAGCCCCGACCAGCCCGGATGCGCGAATTGTTGGTCGTACACATATTCGGCATACAATTCTTCATTGCCCACCAATCGGTGAAGCAGTTTTTCCAAATCAGGTTTTCCTTCTTCAATGAGTATATTTCGGATGTGTTTGGTTTTGAAAAAACTGGATATTCCATTTTTTTCCAATTCACGAACCGAACCTAGAAATCCATAGTGATGAACCGGAAAATTCCAAATGGAAATGCCTTGGTCCAAATAGCTGCAAATGATGCGAAACAACAAGGGATGCACAGCATTGTCGAGATCGATTTTGAATTGTTTTTTCCATTCCGACCTTAATTTCCCGACCCTGGGTTCAATCATGGTGTTGATGTCTTCGGAAATCATTTTCTGTTTCCATTCCGATAAGGCTTTTCCGTTTTTTTGAATTACCCGATCAAGAATGTCTTCCCTGATTTTCTTTTGGGCATACAGTTCACGGTATTCCCTTAATGAGAGCGACACCCTAAATCCAAAAATCGCCGCGGCTTTTTCAATTCCTTGGAAGAATTTTTCTTTTTGAAAGGCATGAAGGGTATTGTGGTGCACAAAATCTTTTAATGGTGCTTGTGCGGGAAGGTGATGTTGTAATTCATGCAACACATGTTGCAAATCAAATGAATGGTGGTTGTGCATACGAATGTGATTTGATGGTGTTAACTGTAAACCGAAGTTTAACAAGGCATCAAATCAGAAAAGCACAGTGTCTAAGGTGCAATGGGATTTTATGCTTTAGAAGAGCATATTCCTTTTGGGATGGTGTTTCTTTTTCAAAAGAGAAAACATTTTTGATTGCAGTTGCATTCCTATCGAATGTCGAGGGAAAATGTTTGTGCAATTTTTCTTGCTGATTTTCGGATTCTTCAGTTCCTGCAAAAAGTTCTTCCTGATTTATTTCTGTGGCTTGATCAGGAATATCCTGATAAGCGGAAAGTACAGTTGTGTTTTCATTGAAAAGAAATTCTTTCTGTACCGATAAATAATACAATGGCAAAAATGTCATTAGCAAAAGGCCAACGATCATCAAAAAACAAAACGATATACGTTCTGATTGTTTTACCATAATGCAAACTTAAACAGAATCGGACTTTTTTAAATCGGAATTTTGTTAAAGGCTTGTTATCGCACAATAGTATAACTTTCATGGTTGAAAAAACAAAAGGGAGAGCCTTTCGACTCTCCCCTCTGTTTCTAAGGGATCTATAAGGGTTATTTTACAACCTCTACTTTTTTGGTAATGGTTTTTCCGTTTGCAACAATTTGCACAAAGTAGATTCCGTTGGCCACATTGCTGAGGTCAATGGTTGACTTCATGGATTGTGGAGCGGAAGTGTAGACTACTTGTCCAACCAGGTTCACAAAAGTGATGCTAGTCATTACAGCGTCTGCTTCTACAGTGATATAATTGTTGGCAGGATTTGGATATAGGTTGGTAACTGCAGCTTGTGCTTCGTTAACACCTACGTTCCAACTTACCGTGAAAGAAGCACTTGCAGAACATCCGTTGGCATCGGTAACTTCTACCCAATAAACTCCGGGAGAAAGTGTGCTGATGTCTTGTGAAGTTGCTGAATTGCTCCAATCGTAAGCATATGGTGCTGTACCACCGGTAACAGTGATGTCGATAGAACCATCGGTATTGGTTGGTCCACCTGCATTCACTACAGTTCCGTTTACAATAATTGGATTTGCAGGTTCAGAAACCGTGTAAGTCCCAATCATGAAACATCCGTTTTGGTCAGTGATGGTTACACCATAAGTACCCGCATTCAGGTTGAAAGCATCTTCGGTAGTTGCTTCGTTGTCCCATGCAAAAGAATAGCCAGGTGTTCCGCCGCTTACGCTTAAGTCAATTACACCATTGTCGCCACCTGCACAAGAAACATCGGTTACATGTGCTGTTGTTACAATCGGACTTGGTTCATCAATGTTAACGGCGATAGACGCAACACAGTTGTTGGCATCGTGCACATAAATGGTATGGATACCACCTTCTAATCCAACGAATGTTCCGAATGAACCAAACGCACCGCCATCGATGGCATATTCATGTGCACCTGTTCCTCCTGAAGAGTTTACAAAAATTTCTCCGTCGTTTGCACCGTAACAAGAAATGTTAAGGTATCCTGCGCCAATGAGAATTTCTTCGGGTTCTTCAACAATGAAGGAAGAAGTAGCTGTACAACCTGCAGCATCTTTTGCAGTGATGGTGTAGTTTCCTGCACCCAACACAAAAGTGTTGCTGGATTGGAAATTGCTTCCATCTGTGCTGTACGCAATTACACCAATTCCACCTGAAGAAGTCACCACAACAGAACCATTGCTTGCACCGAAACATGTTGCATCGGTTACAACGCCGTTGAGGTTAATCATGGCAGGTTGTGTAAGGTTGATGGTAGAGCTGCTGGTACATCCAACGGCATCCTGAACAACTACGGTATGTGAACCTGCAGTTAATCCGGTGAAAGAAGGTGAAGACTGGAATCCTGATCCGTCGATGGAATAGGAAAGTGCACCTGTTCCGCCGGTTACATTGGTTACGTTTACTGAACCATCAGTTCCATCGAAGCATGAAACGTTGGTTGATGAAACAGTATTGATAGAAGGACCGGTTGTTGTTGTAATCAATGCGGTGAAAGTTTCTTCACAACCAAATTGATCACGAACAGTAATGGCATAGTTTCCTGCAGAGAGTCCGGTGAAAGAACCACTGGAAATAAAGTTTACTCCATCTCTTGAATAAGAGAATGGTGCTCCGTTTCCGCCCGAACCTGTAACTAGGAATCCACCATCTGCATTTCCACAAGTAGCTTGTGTAGAAAGAACAGTAGCATTGATGGACGCAGGTTCAGTGATGGTAGCGATGACAGAAGTTTCACAACCGTTCGCATCAATCACATAAATGGTGTAATTTCCGGCTTCGAGTTCTTCGAAATAATTGTCGCCGGTGTAGCTTGATTCACCACCAAGTGAATAGGTGTATGGAGCAGTTCCACCGGTAACGGCAACAAAGATTGAACCGTTTGATCCGCCGGGACAAGTTACGGTTGTTGTGTTTGCTGTAGCGCTAAGCACTGCAGGTTGGTTAACCGTGGTGTTTAATGCAAAAGTACAACCGGTAACATCTTTTACGGTAACATTGTATGCACCTGCAGAAAGGTTGCTGAATACAGGTGAAGATTGGAAGTTAATTCCATTCAGACTGTATACATAAGACCCTGTTCCGCCGGTTCCAACAACAACTTGAATTTGTCCGTTGTTGTATCCATTGCAAGACACATGCTGATTCACTTGAATACCAAAGTTGGCAAGTGCAGGTGGTTCGCTCAGTGTAACGTTTGTACCGGTAATACAACCCGCATTGTCTTTTACAAGAACACCATAAGTTCCTGCAGCAAGTCCGTTAAAAGTTCCGCTCGACTGAAAAGTAGTTCCGTTAATGGAGTACTGATAAGCACCTGTTCCGCCTGAACCTTGCAAAACAATCGATCCATCGTTTCCGCCATTGCAACTGATGTTGCTATAAGATTGTACGGTTAAAGAAGGAGCGCCTGCATCGCTGATGGTTTTTGTTGTAGTTGCAATACAGTTGTTTGCATCTTTCACGCTGATGGTGTAAGTACCTGCAGCAAGAGATACAAAGTTGTTATTGGTAGTATATGCTCCACCATTAACGCTGTATTGAAGTGTGCCTGTTCCACCGCTTGCAGAGATGGTAAGAGAACCATCGGCCTGACCACAACTTGCGTTGCTGCTGCTTACCGAAGAGATTAAAACCTGTGTAGGTTGTGTGATGGTAACAGTGGTTGAATTGGTACAACCTAAAGCGTCTTTGATGTACACCACGTAAGAACCTGCAGCAAGTCCGCTGAAGTTTCCGGAGGATTGCCAGCTTCCGCCATGCAATGCAAATTGATACGGTGGTTTTCCGCCTGTTCCGGTAGAGCTAATGCTACCGTTCGAGCTTCCGAAACAAGTAACATTGGTAACCGTTGCTGAATTGGCAAGACCAACAGAAATTTCTTGTGTGCTGTAACTTGAGCAACTTGTTCCGCCATATCCTTCAAAATAAGTAGTGAGTGATACCGTGTATACACCCGGAGTCGAATAGGCATGCGAAGCATTTTGTGTGCTTACCGCAGAAGAACCATCTCCAAAATCCCATTCAAAAATGGGCGCTGCCATGTTGAACATGGGCGATTGGGTAATGGGTGAAGTGTTGGTAAAACTTACCGTTGATCCGGTTGAAAAACAAACTCCCGATTTGGTAAATGAGGAAAGAATGTTGTGACGCACATTCGGCATGATATAGAAATCGCCGTTTTTGGAATAGTTTGTCATCGCACTCGACCAGTTGAATCCTGTTGAAGATCCAGAAAGTGAAGCCAAGTCTTCGTTTAATCCTTCGCCATCACCGGTGTATGCTACATCAAAACGTTCCGTGATATCGGAAGCATTTACGATTTCAACGGAAACAGCAAAATTTCCGGTAACATAGGGACCACTTCCGGGGAAGTCGAACATTTGATTGGTTTCCCAGAAATAAAAATATTCTGAATAGGAAGTAGCTACCAGTGAAGTCGGACGATTGCTCGCGTCAACATTGTAAATTTTTGCTACCAGTTGTGCGCGGAGATATGGAGCAGGGACAGCACCATTTACCGTAACCGATTGCACACGGCCTTGACCTGAATACAAATACGTTTGAGCAGCGCGCGAAAGATTTCCTGATCCTCCTTGTAAGGTATAGTTACCTGTACTGCCTACTTCTTTTACATCGGGAACATACTCATTCAAATCTGTACATGTTGTGCTTGGAGGTCCTCCTGCAAAGGACTGCATCCATGTCATCGCCAGAAGAGCCGTTCCCACAAATTGTGTAATTTTTTTCATGGGTTTAGATTTAGGTTGAACAATTAATTTGTCCAAAATTACTTTCACTGTTCCCCGATGAAAATGAAGTGAATCATTCGCGCCATGTGAAATGAACAACATGGTAAAACTGATGGAGGTCAATTCGTAAAATGTGATTTAAATCAAAAAACCCCGTCCTAAATCCCTTTAATGACGGGGTTTTGAGGCAATTAGAAAATTGTCTGTTTAATTCAGGTGTACATGTAGGCAATCTCTTTTAGTTTTTCGAGGTTTAAAATCTGAACCTGATTCGAACCCATTTCCAATAGTTTTTCCTCTTCAAGATCATTCAATACTCTGGATACAGTTTCGCGTGTTGTTCCGGTGTATGCGGCAAGATCAAATTGTCCGAGTGGAATAAATCCTTTATTTCCATTTTCACGCAATACCTCGGCAAGGCGAATGAGGTTGGAGGATAAGCGGTTGCGAACAGGAGAGAAAACCAATTCGCTCATGAATTCATAGAGGTAAATTGTTTTTCGTGCAAGAAAATGATTGACTTCATTGCTGAAAAACTGATTGTTGCGAAGAAGGAATTGGATGTCCGGCGCAGGAATACGTAGTGCGGTTACCGGTGTTACGGTAATGGTTGAGCCCTCAACAGGAAATCCTGATACTGCTTCACCTAATCCCGATAAAAAAGATCTTCCACCAAACTCAATAATGAATTCTTTCCCTTCCTTATTGTTTCTTTTCTTTTTGATGATGCCTTTCACAATGAGAAATACGTATTCGGATTTGTCTTCTTGATCTATAATGGTTTGTCCTTTTTTGAATTGGAAAACCGCAATTGATGGCATGAGCAAATGGTCACGTTCTTCATTGGTCAGTGTTCTGAATAAAGGATCTTTTCTGAGGTAGGCAGAGATGTCCTCATGGGTTAGTTTTTTACTTTCAGCTACAATCATTCCGGGTCGTTTTTAATGCAAATCAAATTTCCCTTAAACCACCAAGGGTAAATAGAACATTCATCACCTTTTTCAACTGAGAATGGTCATACGGCAGTTAAGCAACAAGGAACTGCAGATAATCAAAAACAGAAGGTATATGCTTTTGATATACATTCCTTTGGCACATGAAATCCTTGATCCTCACCCTTCTCGTGTTTGCTGCAATGCAGGTCCGTGCTGACAAATGGCTCGATTGCCGCACCGTTTGGCCGGACAGTTATCTCCCGGAGTCAACCGTAAAGAAACAAGTCCAAAATATCGACTCGAATTACTACCGCGAACGTTTGCCTCCTTTAGCTGAGGTTGAATTTTATTTCAACGCTGCCAAAACCGTTGCTATTCGTCTGGGCTTGAACGGATTCGAAGAAATGCTTATCGATGTTTCCGAGCCTGCATTACAAGGAACCGTGCACCTCGATACGGCATGGTTCCAACAAGTTTGCGCAGATGAACATCCCGAGTTGATTCTCTATTACCACAAGGTTTACAAAGGTTCGCATGGTAAACGTTTTTGGTCGGGGACAACCAAACACTTGCTCGTACTCGATCGCGATTTAAGCAAAGCCTATTTCAAAGCAGAAACAGCCATGCAATTTTCGAACAGCGAAGAAAGAAAAGAAAAAGTAAAAAAAATTCAACCCGATGGTTCCTATGCTCTAATGGAACATACCGAAACCATTCATAACACCGGAAAGGTAGAGTATATGGTAAGGTTTGAAGAAAACCGGATTGTGCTGGTGTGCAGTTCCTGGGAATTACGTGGCAAAAACAAAGACCCTCAGTTTTTTCCGAACAGGGGAATTTGTGCTTACGAATGGAACGGACAACAATGGAACAAAAAGAAAGTATTGTAATTATTTTGCCGTGTCCTTTTTTTGAAACATGGAAAACAACAATGCGCCACTAATGGCAAAATAAAGCATGGCATTGTGCCATTTACCTGTAATCATACAGGAGCCGTTTTCACAACCTATAGTTCTCCAGTACACATAACCGAAAACAGCTCCTGCAAGACCACCAACAATCCAAAGCAGATTATTTCTTACCCACTTCTTCATACGCGACTTCGTTTGGATCGTAGTTTTTTTGGGCATATTCTTTTTTGCCCGGAACACCACATGTTCCGAAACCACAACCGATATTCAGGATTCCCATCATTACAAGCATTCCTCCCAATAAGTAGAGCAGAGGAGTATGGCCGTAATAGCCTTCCATAATAACCATCACCCCAAGGATGATCCTGAAATACCGAAGTGATTGAGCAAGTAGTTGACGCATTAGCGGATCGCCCTTTCAACATTTCCCCATGGACCACCATTGAAAACTTTAACGCCTTTGCTTTTCAAAATGCTTGCAGCTTGTGCGCTTCGACCACCTGATCGGCAAACGGTGATAACTGTTTTTCCTTTTTTGGCAATGGCATCGGCTTGAGAAGCGATACGATCGAGCGGAATATTTTGCGAACCTTTTACATGACCGCTTTTATATTCCATTGGTGTGCGCACATCAATAATCATGGCGCCTTCCTTAACGAGAGCTTTGTAATCCACAGAAGTTCCTCCGAACAGGTTTTTTAAAAATCCCAACATGATGGAAAATATTAATTCATTTTAAGAATAAGCACATTTCCGATTCCTCCTGCATTGTAAACTTCTTTGAGTCCTGCTGCCTGAAGAAACATCATAGCCTGACCGCTTCTAGCACCTGAACGGCAGAATACGACCACTTTTTTATTCATGGCTTTGATGCGATCCACCTCTTCAGGAATGGTATCGAGAGGAATATTCACAGAACCTTCAACATGCTGATCGGCATATTCCATTGGCGTACGCACATCGATAAGTGCAGTGTTCGGGTCGTTGACGAGTTGTTTCATGTCCATAACAAAATGGTTTTTGGTTTTTGATGGTACAAAGTTAGGACATGCAAAGGCCACTGAATGTGACCTTTCTCACAAAGGATTAAAAGAGAATTTCGACCTCATTTCGCGACAATTTTACTTTGCCTTCTTTTTCCAACTGTTTCAGCAAACGCGAAATCACCTCTCGCGAAGACCCTAGGGAATTGGCAATTTGCTGATGGGTAAGATGTAATTTTTTCGATTTGGCAGCCTTGGATTGATCTGACAATAATTTCAGAATACGGTCGTCGAGTTTATGAAAAGCAATATTATCAATCGTTTCGATGAGTTCATGAAAACGCTGACGGTAGGTTTCGAACATGAACATTCTCCAACTGCGGTATTTTGTAATCCACTCATCCAGATGCGAAACAGGAATCATGATGAATTCCGTTTCCTCTTCGGCAGATGCGCCAATTTCACTCGGACGCATACTCATACAGCAATTCAAAGAAATGGCACAGGTTTGTCCGGCGTGGATATGGTACAAGTAGACTTCTTTACCCTCTTCATCGGTACGTGT
>JBIKKU010000374.1:0-3161 GCA_044360245.1 Flavobacteriales bacterium
CACGTGTGCAATCCTTCCAAATCAATGCCAAAAGAGGACTTAAAATGATGATTGGCATTACACCATTCATTTTTTTCGCCGCACTGCTTGAATCTTATGCCACGCGACATACCGAAATGCCGGAAAGTGCGAAATGGGGAATCATTCTTGGTTCATTTTCCATCATGACCGCCTATTTCATATTATACCCATTTCTGGTTGCAAAAAGAAACCCAGGATTTTTTGAATTGAATGAAGAACCTACTTATTATCCACCACGAAAAATTGACCAATTTAAAATCCGTCAACCCAATGAAATTTTCAGCGATACTTTTGCTTTGTTTCGCAACACCTTAAAGTTTTTTCACAAACAACTTTGGCTTTTTCATATTCCAATTACCATTGCACTTTTTGTTGGTGTTTATTTTTTGGATCCAAGTGTTTATTACAATGAAGAAATGGGATTTGCAGCGCTTGCATTGATGTTTGAGAATTATGAATTCAGCATATTCATTTATTTAGGTGTGTTAATCCTTCTTACGCTGCATGCAGGTACCGTAATGTATAGTATTCAGAAATATTTTGCCTCTGAGGACGAAAAGAAGGAATTGCATTGGGGGAAATTTATGTTGACAAAATCCTGGAAAGCATTCCCACTTGTTTTCGCATTTTTTGCAGCAATACTGTCACTAAATCCATTGCTGATTTTTGCTTTAATCTTTTTAGGCGGCCCCATTCTTTTTTCACTCTATCCGCAGATAACAGAAAATAATAGTTTCATACATGGATTGTATCGCGGCATTGGATCCGGTTTTCAGGGTTGGTCAGCTAATTTTCTTCTAATGCTTATTTTTGGAGCAATAACGTTCTTATTCTCCATGGTTTTTGGCCTAAACAATCAGTTATGGGCCATACTTATTGAACTTGTGAATTGGCATTTTGTAGGATCTACTGATTCACCCATTCCCTTGCAAAATATGTTAACGGGCTCCGTGATGATTGTGTTTGCCTATTACATGCTCACATTTATATACATCGGTTTTACACTTTCGTTTCTAACACAAGATGAAAAGGAACAGGCGCACAGCCTATACCAGCGTTTAAAGCTTTTCGGAAAAAAAAATAAAACGGTTGAAACGGATTATGAAGACTAAGCAAAACATACAAGGTCTGCTCGTCCTCATTTGGATTTGTGCTTTTTCTGTTCCGCTGTGGGGAGGAAATGTTGAATTTGACCGCGATCATTGGAGAAGTTCAAAAGAGGGATTGCGTTATGGTAAAGGTGGAGCGAGTGAAGACTTCAACCAAAACTGGCAAGACAAATTCAATCAAAAAGGAAATCGAAAAGATGGTCGTGGTGGTTATGGCAAATATTCCAAAGATAAAAACCGTGGTAGTTCGGGTGGCGAAAACAATAACGGCAACACAGGTTCCGGCGGAGGAAATGAATCTGAAGATAATTACGAAATCGAAATTGAACCACCTGTTTTTGAGGCTCCGTCTTGGTCGGGAATGTCTGGCTTGGGTTATTTTTTCTTGATCCTTGGTATCATCGCCTTGGTTGTGGTGCTGTTCTTCTTATTAAGAAATGTGAATCTCAAACGCAATACAAAAACTATAGCGCCCGAAGAAGAGCAAGAAGAACAAGAAGCCATTGAAATTCCAAAATCTGAATTGGAACTTTTGTTGGAAGCAGCATTACAAAAAGGAGATTATCGCGAAGCCATTCGCATTTGGTTTATTTTCCTGATCAAGGAATTGCGCCATAAAAACTGGATTGCCTGGGAGCGTAAAAAAACCAATGTGCATTATTTACGTGAAATGAGTGAGCGCAGGCAATATGATGCATTTTCAACCACGGTGCGTTATTTTGAATTGGTTTGGTACGGTAAGCGACAATTAAGTCAAGTAGAATACCGCGCCTTGGAACCTTTGTTCAGTCAATTGTTGAAGGAGGTAGAAAAAGCATGAAGAACAAAACCATCATATTTGTTGTAGGCGGCTTGTTTCTTGTGCTTGTTGTGCTGTTGTTCATTTTCATGGGAACACCCAAAAAAACAGATACCGAACAACTCAAACCTGTTGACTGGTCAAGCAACTTCAACCCCGAAAATGAAGGTCCATACGGAACAAGGGTTTTTCACGACATCATTCTGCATTATTTTGATTCTGAAAAAAAACACCTCCAATACGATTACGATCAACACGGTTTGGATTCCATTCCGATGAAAAATGCCTTCATTTTTTACGTAGCCGAAGAAATTGATTCGGACAAAAAAGGCATGCATGATTTGATGAGGTTTATTGAAAAGGGTAATTATGCCTTGATTGCTGCCGAAACGTTTAAGGGGCCATTAGCAGATCTTTTATTAAAATATTTCTCTTTTTATGGAGATTATAAAAAAGAGATTCAACTATATTTTAGGGAAGATTCACTGGTGGAATTTTACGATCAACAACTTTACACCTTCCCATTTTTTGATGAGGGAGAACCATCCCAACATAATTGGATTTTATTGGAACAGCGGAGAAATCCTCCTGTGAGACCTGTTGAAGAAATTCTTCCTCCTGAACAGGAAGAGGTCTTCGAAGATCCAATCGAAATCAATGAGGAATCTGTTTATGAAGAAACTGAGTATTCGGAATATTCAGATAGTGAGGAAACAGTTGAAACCCAAGATACTGTTGAAGAAGATGTACCCATTTCTTGGATGGATGAATACAACATATCTGAAATTGTGCTGCACGAATTCAGTTTGGATGGCTATGCTGTTTTGGTTGAAATAAAATACGGAAAGGGTTCTCTCTTTATTCATACCAATCCATATGTATTTACCAATCTTGCGCTGCTCTTTGAAATCAATGTAGAACATGCCGAAAAAATGCTCAGTTTATTTCCCGATTTAACATTGGTGACTCTGGTACGTGAATATTCCCCTATGAATTTCAGTTCCTCTACAGGTGAAGGAAATGGTGATTCCGATGGCAACTCCAGGAAAAAAACAAGTCCATTACAATTTATCCTTTCCGTTCCTGCATTGGCATGGGCATATTACCTCATGCTCGCCGGCGTGTTTTTGTTTTTGTTTTTTTATCTCAAAAGAAGGTTCCGCCCTATTCCTGCAAAAGAAAAAATCTCCAACAATACCATGGATTTTGCGCAAACACTGACGCAACTCTAT
>JBIKKU010000375.1:0-3154 GCA_044360245.1 Flavobacteriales bacterium
GTGATTGGTCAATGGAAAATTTCTCTTGCTTCCATACCGAAGAAATTCTGCTCGAGGTTGTTTCCAACTTATCGAATTTCTTGTCGTCATTTTTATCCTTCAGTTCGAGTTTAAATTCATTGCAAGGGCCTCAGAACGCAAGTGCATATAGAGTTCTTTGGATTTCACATCGCTGTCTTTCACTTTTACTTTTACGCGTACCGTGCATGGTTGTCCGACTTTAAGTTCCATCGGTTCCAATTGCAATTCAGCAGCTCCTCCTGTGAGGAAATTTTTTAGTCCGGAAAACAATCCCATAGCAAGTATTTTTATGTTCAATGGTATTGAAACAGAGAACAAAATCCAATAGTAATTTGTTACTACCGGAAGAACAAATGTTCAGTCTCCAAAAGCCGGTTTATAACCGAACAATAAGCAGTTTCAATGATCAAAAAATGATGTAACTGTCTTGTTTTCGGGCAGTTTTATCCAAATGCTTACCTTTATAACATGAACATTACAATTGAACAAATCAACGCCATGAACCGAAATACGGTTATGGAGGTTCTAGGTATAGAATACACCGCTCTTGGTGATGGTTTTATTCATGGCAAAATGCCGGTCGATTCTCGTCACCACCAACCCATGGGCATATTACACGGAGGTGTTACTGCGGTTCTTGCAGAAACACTTGGAAGTGTGGGTTCACACCTCATTGCACAAACGGAAGGAAAAGCAGCAGTTGGGTTAGAGATCAGTGTAAATCATTTGAAAAGCATGAGCAGCGGAACATTGTTCGGATATGCAAAAATTATCCACCAGGGGAAACGCTCACATCTGTGGCAAATTGATTTGAAAAATGAAAGCGATCAAATGATTGCCATCGCGAAATTAAGTGTCATGATCATCGACAAAAAAGGATGAAAGCAAAACTGAAAGAAGTTCTGGAATCCGGTTCCTATTTCGTGCTTTGGAGAATGCCGGGTGAAAATGAAATGCATTTGATTGCAGATGCAAACCCAAAACCCATTTCCATTCTGGAATGTCTGCACGAAAAAGGATTTATTTATTTTCCATTTAATGCGCGCAGAGGCTATTTATTTAGATCGCAAATAACAGGAAAAACACAAGCCGTAAAGGACGATATCCTTCCATACGTAATGGAAAAAGAGGAATACCTCAAAAGGTGCGCAGGATTTATTGAAGAAATAAAAAAAGGAAAGTTCGAAAAACTTGTTTTCTCGCGGATAAAAGAGATCATTCCGAAAACCGAAAAACATCCTGCAGAATTGTTTTTCAAATTGTGCGATAATTTTCCGAATGCATTTGTGCATTTGGCTTTTTTGCCTGAATACGGATGGTGGATGGGAGCAACGCCCGAAACCTTAACGCGGTGTGCGGGAGGAAAAATGTCGACCATGGCGCTCGCAGGTACCCAAGCACATGATGACCGCGAAGCCGTTGAAATTGCATGGGCTGAAAAAGAAAAACACGAACAAGCATTGGTATCCGATTTTATTGGCAAACGACTTTGGAATCTCGGTATTCGTCAGTTCAGAAAAAGCGATCCGGAAACAGTCCTTGCAGGAAGAGTCGCGCATATCCGTACACGTTTTGATTTCGAGGTGGACAGCACCGAAAGAGCAGAAGCATTGATCGATCAATTGCACCCAACACCTGCCGTTTGCGGATTGCCTCAACATGAAGCAAGACAATTTATTCTGGACCATGAACCACACGACCGCAGTTTGTATTCAGGATTTTTTGGTCCGGTTAACGACCGCAGCAATTTCGATTTGTTTGTGAATTTGCGTTGCGGACAAATCATCGGCAACCGCTACTACCTTTATTTGGGCGGAGGAATCACCTCGGCATCTGATCCGGAAAAAGAATGGGATGAAACGGAACTGAAGGCAAAAACCATGGAATCGGTATTGCTCTGAAGGCGCAAAAACAAGATGCTTAAGGCCATTCACCATATTGCCATAATTTGTTCGGATATCGAGCGTTCGAAAAAATTCTATACCGAAATTCTTCCCTTTCAAATCATCCGTGAAATCTATCGCCAAGAAAGACTGTCATGGAAAATTGATTTATCCTTAAACCATCAATATACGATTGAACTTTTTTCTTTCCCCGATGCTCCTGAGCGTCCATCCTTCCCCGAAGCACAAGGACTGCGTCATTTGGCCTTTGAGACGGATGATATTGAAAACGAACATGCATTATTAAAGTCAAAACACGTTGCGGTTGAAAGCATTCGTACCGACGAATACACCGGAAAAAAATTCTTCTTTTTTTTCTGATCCTGATGGATTGCCTCTTGAAATTTACCAATCCTGATTTGGAATCCGTTGAATAATCGTACATTGAAAAAAAGCCTTTCATGAAAATCTTCCTATTGTCATTTTGCTGCTTTTTGATGTTTGCCTGCGGTGGCGGGAAGAACCAACAACAGGGTATTCCGCCGCATATTTTCTTTGAAAACAAAACCTACTCCTTAAAATATCCCCGCAATTGGAAACCTGAATTGGAAGAGAAAGGAAGAATGGACTTTTTGGTTTATTGTGCCAATGAAGGTGAAAAAGATGAATTCGATGATTACGTTGGCGTGAGTGCTTATACGGATTCTTCATTCACGAACATGACCGATTTCGCCGCAAGAAAAAGAAAAGCACTTGAATCGGATACTACAGGAATTAAATTACTTTCCTCATCTACTAAGAAAAATGAAGTCGGAGACTATTTTGAAATGACCTACGAAGTAAGAACAGATGAATTAAAAATCGTGATTCAAAAAAGGATCTACAAACACCACGAAGCCCTTTTTGAATTGGCCTTTATCGCCTTACCTGCCACACGCGAAAAAAACCTGGAAGGCGCCATGATGATTTTTGATTCCTTCCGATTCCAATATTGATGAAATTCATTTTTTACTTTCTATTCGGCATCCAACTGCTAGCATGTCAGTCGGAAAACACAACACCATCGGTCACAGAAAGCGCAGAGGACATCCCGGAACCTAATGCACTCGAATGGGACACTTTAACCACTCCATATTTTATGGTTTGCCGTCCTCAGAAGTGGACCGTAGAATACGATACCCTCTCCTACTACGGCGTGGTTATTTTATCTCCAAGAACCAACAATGAAGATGCCTTTTCTGAAAACCTGG
>JBIKKU010000376.1:0-3153 GCA_044360245.1 Flavobacteriales bacterium
AGAATCGCTTCATTGCTAAAAAGCAGAAAAGCCAAGGAAACCTTGGCTTTTCTGCTTTTTAGGTAGCGGGAGCTGGACTCGAACCAACGACCTTCGGGTTATGAGCCCGACGAGCTACCACTGCTCTATCCCGCACTGTTTGTGGGTGCAAATATAGACATTAGTTTCATACCTTTGCAAAAAAAATACAAATGGCTCATAAAGCGGGATTTGTCAATATTATCGGAAGTCCGAACGTGGGGAAATCTACGCTAATGAACGCCCTCGTAGGCGAGAAGGTCTCTATTATCAACGCAAAAGCGCAAACTACGCGTCACCGGATCATGGGGATTGTAAGCGGAGAAGACTTCCAAATTGTCTATTCCGACACCCCGGGAGTGCTTCGTCCGGCCTATAAAATGCAGGAAGGCATGATGGGCTTTGTGCAGGCGGCTTTTCAGGATGCGGATATTTTTCTGTTTGTGACCGATCTCCAGGAGGATGAACCAACTGTTCCTGAGGTTTTGGAGCGTTTGAACAAACAAGAGCGCCCGGTATTTGTCATCATCAATAAAATCGATCTTGGTCAGCAAGAAAAAGTAGCCGAACGTCTGGATTACTGGAAAAACAAACTCCCAAATGCTTTGGTGGTGGGTGTTTCGGCCTTGCACAAATACAACATCGACATTATTTTCAATAAAATTTTGGAATTGCTGCCCGAGAGTCCGGCCTACTTCGATAAAGAAGAATATACCGATCGCTCGATGCGTTTTCTGATGTCTGAAATTATCCGCGAAAAAATCCTTTCCATTTACGATAAGGAAATTCCTTATTCATGTGAAGTGATTGTAGATGCTTTCAAAGAGGAAGAAAACATTACGCGTATTGCAGCAACCATCTATGTTTCGCGCGATTCTCAAAAAGGAATTGTCATCGGACACCAAGGGAAAATGATCAAATTACTCGGCACCAAAGCCAGAAAAGAAATGGAAGAATTTTTACAGCAAAAAGTCTTCCTCGAACTTTTCGTGAAAGTGCAGAAAAACTGGCGCGACGATGAACGTCACCTTAAAAATTTCGGATACATAAACTAACACCATGGCCAATATTGTTGCAATTGTAGGACGACCCAATGTTGGGAAATCCACCCTCTTCAACCGACTTACCGAAAGTCGCGATGCCATCGTGGATCCCACAGAAGGTGTTACGCGCGATCGTCATTACGGAAAAGCTTACTGGAACGGAAAAGATTTTTCGGTGATTGATACCGGTGGATACATTACCGGAAGTGAAGATGTATTTGAAGAAGAAATCCGTAAACAAGTTCGTCTTGCCATTGATGAAGCAAACGTGATTTTGTTCATCGTGGATGTGCAAACCGGATTAACCGACATGGATGAAGAGGTGGCTGATGTGTTGCGTCGCTGCAAGAAAAAAGTTTTTTTGGTCGCCAACAAAGTGGACACCGGCGATAAAGTAGCTCTTGCAGGAGAATTTTATGCTTTGGGATTGGGAGAAGTACTGCACCTTTCCGCACAAAACGGATCGGGCACGGGAGAAATTCTGGATTTGATTACCGAAGATTTTGAAGTCGAAGAAAAAGAGGAAGAAAACGAAGAAAACCGTTTACCGCGCATTGCAATTGTTGGAAAACCAAACGTAGGAAAATCATCTTTGCTCAATGCATTAACCGGAAAAGAACGCAATATTGTGACGCCAATTTCGGGTACCACACGCGATTCTATCCACACGCATTACAATGCCTTTGGTTTCAACTTTACGCTCATCGATACTGCCGGAATCCGCAAAAAAGCTAAGGTTCAGGAAGATATTGAATTCTATTCCGTACTGCGTTCCGTGCGCACCATCGAAGAATCGGATGTGTGTATGTTCATGATCGACGCCACCGAAGGATTGCAAAAACAAGACCTCAACATCTATTACATGATGGAGAGCAATAAAAAAGGTGTGGTGGTATTGGTGAACAAATGGGACTTGGTAGAAAAGGACAATAAATCCACCATCAAGTACGAACAAATCATCCGCGAAGGATTGGCTCCATTTAATGACGTGCCCATCATTTTCGTTTCTGCACTCACCAAACAACGCATCCATAAAGCTTTGGAAGAAGCCATGCGTGTATATGAAAACCGCAAGCGTAAAATTCAGACATCCAAACTGAACGAATTGCTCTTGCCTATTTTGGAACAAACACCTCCTCCTTCCTACAAAGGAAAATACATCAAGATCAAATACATTACGCAATTGCCAATGCCTTATCCTGCATTTGCATTTTTCTGTAACCTACCGCAATACATCAAAGATCCGTACCGCAGGTTCATTGAAAACCAGATGCGTAAAATGTTCGATTTTGAAGGTGTTCCGATTCGGATTTTCTTCCGCAAAAAATAATTACTGCAAGGCCAGATAAGCCATCAGACCCATACCTGTTTCGAGCGATTGTTCATCAACATCGAAAGTAGGAGTATGCACAGCAGAGGTAATGCCTTTGCTTTCGTTGCGTGTGCCCAAGCGGTAAAAACAAGCCGGAATCACTTGCGAATACCAGGCAAAATCTTCGGCTGTCATGCGGACATCAAGTTCAACTACATTTTCTTTTCCCAGGTAATGTGTAGCTGCTTGAATGGCGGTGCCGGTGACATTTTCATCGTTAACCAAAAAAGGATAACCATGATGAATGTCGAAATGAATTTCGGATTGCGTTGCTTTTGCAATTTCTGCTGCGATGTTTTTCATGCGCGCATGTGCCTCTTTACGCCAGGATTCATCCATGGTGCGAAAGGTTCCTTCGAGTTTCACAACTTCGGGAATGACATTGGTAGCGCCTTTTCCTTCGATGTTTCCGAAGGCCAAAACCGTTGGAATACCTTGAGGCACTTCACGTGTTGATGCATCCATAAATGAAGCTTGAAGCCGCAACAACAATTGAGACGCGATCAGCAATGGACTGTTGTATTGTTTGGGTAAGGCAGCATGTCCGCCTTTTCCTTTGATGGTCACAAACAATTCATCGGTTGAAGCCATGTACATGCCTTTGCGAAAACCTACTTTTCCGACTTCGAGTTCGGGAAAAACATGTTGTCCGATAATCCAGTCGGGACGAGGGTTTTCGAGTACACCTTCTTGTATCATCAGCGATGCTCCACCGGGTAG